>NZ_JAIVFR010000148.1 GCF_020829685.1 Nostoc sp. CHAB 5715
GGGTGTTTCGGATCAATGCCACTGTCTATAATGCCGATGATTACTCCTTTACCAGTCAGTCCGGTTTGATTCTTGAACTCCGGCAGTTTGACTGTTCCTGATGCAGACTTGAGTTATCTATCACAATATAATATTGAAGTCAATCAAACCTCTGGAAGTGTGCGGACGGCTTTCTTACCGATAGAGACTTTAGATGTCTTATCTGAAGAAGATATTATCCAACGGATTAAGCCATCACGCAAACTTCATTTGAGGATGGATACTGCACTAGGAACAGTCAAACTGCCGGAGTTCAAGAATCAAACCGGACTGACTGGTAAAGGAGTAATCATCGGCATTATAGACAGTGGCATTGATCCGAAACACCCCGCTTTTGCCGGACGAATTTTACACATTTGGGATCAAACACTGCCAGGGCCAGGAGTGACGGAAGGCCGCTATGGGGGTGAATTTACAGGAGCGCAACTGACAATTTCTCAGGATACTAGCGGTCATGGTACTCACGTTGCGGGAATTGCTGCCGGTGCCGATGCTACCTATGGGGGTGTTGCACAAGAGGCAGAATTAGTTATCGTCAGGTCAGATTTACAGGATGCCCACATTGCTGATGGTGTACGTTACATTTTCCGAATTGCTAGAGAGTTGGGACGCCCAGCAGTGGTAAATCTCAGCTTGGGTGGACACGCTGATGCCCATGATGGTAGCGATTCTTTATCAAAGGTCATTAACGCCGAAACTGGCCCTGGAAGAATTGTTTGCTGTGCTGCGGGTAACGAAGGGAACGCCAATATTCATGGTCAAGCGACGATACCCTGTGGACGCACTCGTGGTATGCGCTTTAATGTTCCTTTGAATCAAATAAGCATAGTTTGGTTAAACGGTTGGTATTCCAAAGATAGCGAATTGGAAGTGTCTGTGCGGAGTCCTAACGGTTTTGTCACCCCTTTCCAAAAAATAATTACTCAGGGCAATGCTGCACAAGATTATCAGTTACCAGATGCACGGGTGCAATTAGCGACACCAGCGCCAGATAAAGCCAACGGCGACCATAATTTCTTCGTGCAAATACGCGGTATTGGCCCCTCGCAAGTCATGGGAGGTATTTGGCAGCTGCGAGTCCGCAACAATTCTTCAACTGACACATGTTTGAATGTGTGGACATTAGATGACAGTTCATCAGTGTTTTTCACAGGTAAAAGTGTGAAGGATGCAGTAAAAATTGGTTCGCCAGGAGCCGCCAGCAGTGCAATTACTGTTACCGCCTATACTACTAGAACCAAGTACACAGATATTGATAACAATGTGCAAGAAATGGGGTTAGAATTGCATACTATTTCGGAGTTCAGTAGTGAAGGGCCACTACGCAATGATGGACAGAAGCCGGATGTAGCAGCACCAGGAGCGATGATTATTTCCACCCTTTCCGCCGATGCAAATTTTGACCGCTCATCGATGATTAATTCCAAGTTTGTGGTTCAGGCGGGTACGAGTATGGCAACACCCTTCGTTAGTGGATTGGTGGCACTACTGTTGCAGCGAGATCCTAACCTTGATCCGGCTGCTGTGAAAGACTTGCTACGTAAAAATAGTGCAATTCCTGGAAAACCCCCAGGCACATTTGATGAAAAATGGGGTTACGGAGTGATTAACGCAGCTAATCTGTAATTAGATTGAGAGACGCGATATATTAAATACGATAAACATATCGCGTCTCTTCAGTTAAGAATTGTTACTTAGTATAGTATAAAATAATTGTTAATTTTTAAACATCCCTAAGCAATATTTGGTAATTTATAAGACAACATATTCTTTTATAGTAGTATAAATAGTCTAAAAATGATTAATCTTCGCATTCAAGAATTTGCTGAAGCCAAGAGTCTATCTTTAGAGGAACTTAGTAAGCTTTCAAGCGTTCCTTTGCAGGATATTCAATCATATACAACTATTGAAACTTTAACAGAGGAAATCGCAGCTAATCTTAGAAAAATAGCAGCCAAATTGAATGTACCTGTATTGGAGTTAGTCAAGCCTATAGCCAAGCGAGAAGCTTTCAAGCTTAAAATTATTGAAATAGCTGAACAAAAAGGCTTAACCCTGGAAGAATTAAGTAAGCTTTCTGGTTTAAACTTAGCTTTTTTGGCATTCTATAGTACACAGTCTATGTGCAAACGAAAACTAGAAGATATGGAAGCCCAGCATGAACATGTGACTAAGATCGCTAAAGCTTTAGATTGCAATATTGAAGATTTGCTGGAGGAAGCAGAGCTACCAACTACTAAATTACGCTTTGAAGAGTTAGTCCAAGAAAGAGGTTTAACGACAGATGCGTTCAGTATGCTAACAGAGCTTCCTCATGAATTTTTAGATTTAATGACTACGCAACCGTTGGATCTTTCTGCTTCGGTTGGAGAAATAGACGAACCACCAAGTGGACTAGTAATGACATTAGGAAACAGACTAATTCAAAAGAAAATTTGCGATTGGCTTCCACCGGACTTTCCAGGATGTCCCCGTCGTCAATGAAAGCCAATATATTATTAAAATAATGTGGCATGAAAAATTCTGACGTAAAAGATAGGCATGATATTCAACTGAAAATTCAACAATTAAGACAAGGTTCGGGATATGTACGGAAGTTGTTACTAGCAATTTGCGGAACTTCCGTAGCATCTTTGCTTACTATCCTACCTATGACTGCTGGTCAAATAGCAATATATATACTACTAGATAATCAAAAAATCACCATTGACTTATGGCGACTATTATTAATTTTAATATTTGCCTCAGGTTTATTTATACCTGTAGTTCGTGGATTAGAAGTAGCGTCAATTGCAAATGTTTTGATGCTAGTTTTTATTGGTGCATTTAGCGGTTTTTTTTTAGCGGAATTGTAAAAACCTTAGGAGGTTTAACTTTTCTTGTTGGTATATGTATAGTTGTAGGATGGCTTGGAGAAATTACTACAGCTATCTCTATAGTTTTCATGTACTCATTGTGGAAAAGGTTAGGTCAATACTTAATCATTGTAGTGTCTGGGTTAATGCTTGCAATTTTTACTATGCTTGCAATGAATCGCCCACCTGTATCAACACCGACTGAAGGTATGATAAATTTTATCACAGCGATCGCAGTCATTATTGCAGGCGCAATCATTGCACAAAAAGCTATTAGCGGCTCACCCAAGTTTGCTTGGATTAGGGAAAAAGGAGTATTCTGGGCGGCAACGGGTGGTATATCTTTTTATGGGGCAAATTTAACAGATATTTCCTTAGATAATATAGATTTAAGGCATACAGACTTTAGAAAAGCGAATCTCACCCGCACTAGCTTTAAAGGTGTAACTGGTTTAGAATTAGCACGACTCCAAGGAACTATATTGGAAGATCCTAAAGTTAGAAAATTGTTAACTACTAATAATGGTCGTGGTGAAGATTTTACTGAAGCAAATTTACAAGGTGCAAATTTACAAGGCGCAGACTTAAGAAAAGCAATTTTAGTTAAAGCTCAAGTATTAGATGCAGATTTTTCTGGTGCATTACTCACAGATGCTTGTATCCAAGACTGGAATATCAACAAGAATACTCGTTTTCAAGACGTTGATTGTAAACGTGTTTATTTAAAATGTAGCTTGCATGGAAACTTTTTAGAGCCAAAACCAGATAGTGGAGAATTTCAACCAGGCGAATTTGAAAAATGGATTACCGATGTCAGGGATACTATTGACTTAATTTTTCAAAATGGTCTAAACTGGAGGGCTTTTGCATTTTCTCTGACTCAAACTGCTATTAATAATGAAGGATTAGGCTTATCTGTTCGCAGTATAGAAAATAAAGGTGATGGCGTAGTTGTTGCTAAAGTAGGTGTTTCTTTAGAAACTAACAAAACTGCAATTCACGAAGAAATAACCAATCATTATCATCAAGCAGTTGACGCAATTGAAGCTAAGTATGAACTCGTGCTTCAAGCTAAAGAAGGGGAAATACAAAGATTACAAACTTTCTATGATTCGCAGCAAAAATTTATTCAAGGATTAATTACTGGAATTGCTGAGACAAAACGAGAAGTTATTATCAAGGGCGAAGGAAATCGCGTATATATGATGAATCAAGCAGGTGATATTATGGAAAGCAATAATCAAAACATCAGGGCAGGTGGAAATGTTGATATGTCTAGCGGTAATAAGATTACCGTAGGCGGCGATGTCACAAACTCTAACTTGACACTGGCAGATGCAAACAGTCAAGTTAGTAATTCAATTCAGCAGCTTAGGGATATTAGTACTGATACTAGCGACCAGCTAGCAAAGATTTTAACGACTTTGCAAAAATCCATTAATGATGAGCCAGCCCTTTCTGAAAATCAAAAGAAAGAGGCGTTAGAAGCTGTAGAAACCATAGCCGAAGAAGGGAAAAAACCATCAGGACAACGGGTAAATAAACTCTGCTCAATGGCTCTCAATGCCCTTAAAGGTATAGCGTCTGCTGTTACGGATGCTAGTAAACTAGCGGAAGTTTTTAAAACTTATCTGCCGACTCTCACAAACATACTGGGCATTTAAGCACAAAATAAAGACCAAAATCCAAAGATAACAGCAGTTACAGCTATTTTCAGGTAAATAGACCACGCGGTAGGGGCACGAGCCAGCTCATACGTGTCAACTTAACGTAAAAGCTATGTCCCGCAAGGAACTGAAGTTCCTTGCTGATAGCGAAAGTCATCTTAAGATGACTAAATATAGCCAAAAATCTTTAGTCTACTTCAGTAGACTTTAGCTATTAGCCTTGAACTTTAGTTCTAGGCGGTTGAGTCAGTCAACAGTTAAGCTATTTTTAGCTTAAGTTGACACCAATGAGCAATGCTGTGCCCCTACGATAGATGTGGTTCAAATACATGAAAACTGCTGTAATCTGTAATTAGATGTAGAAATTAGTGCATTAAGTCTGTACTAAAGATAGGCAATGAAAACTCATAAATTTGATAAATTAACTGTAGTATGGGCTAAAAATTGCCCGTCCTTTTTACCAAGGAATTACTGATGAATTATCAAAAGCTAGATGCTGCCCTTGCTACAGCGCTAAATGATGTTCAAAACGTAGAGGAACCCAGTTTGGCGGTTTTTATCTATACCGAACCAACTTTAAGCCCTGCTGCAATTGCTATTTTAGAAAGTTTTGGTGTCAATGGTGTTAGCAGTGGCAAAGCTATTTTCACAGCAACACTGTCAGCAAATGCCATTTACCAGTTATTAGAGCAAACTTGGGTGAAATATTTGAAGCGATCGCACCAATTACGTTTGGTTAATAGGAGAATAAATACAGGGAAGTTAGGTGTTTAATGGGCATTGCCTAACCTTACACTGTGCGGATAATTTTTTGCTGTTAGTGTAAATCAGGTTTTTGTTTTTCTGGAAACTTACACTTCATTTGTTATCTTTTTGACAGAATTGCAAAGCGAACTTCTTCGCGTTTTTCCCCCATGACATCAATATAGTAACGTTCCGGTGATAATACTGCTTGGATTTGCTTTTTCTCGATGATCCATGAGAGATAATTGAGCGCAATCTCCCTTTTTTCGGCGGTACGTAGTCTGTTAGAAACTGCCTCAGCAATCTTATTCTCAAGTTCCAGTGGTCGCAGTTCTTCGATTCCCACATCCTGCGGTGAGGTAACTAGCAGAAACTCCAGAAACTCCTGGAAGCCAACAAACGCTAGTTGACAAATTAGCTGCTGACTAAATTTTCCCCAGAAATAGCCACTGTGGACATTTGGTATATTGCTACGAAAATATGCCCAACCGAGTTGCAGGTACTCTAAAAGAGTTAAAGGCGAGGTTTGTTTGTTCAGAATCATGACGTAGCGATCGCGATTGTGTGTATTAGCATAATCTGTTCGGTCTTTGTATTCTGTACAATCAAAGTAAGTAAATAAATCAGCCAACGACTCCTGATCTGTAATTGCTGTGGCAACTGTGGACTGATATTCTTGGTTAGCTGGATCTAATCCCTGGTTTTGCACTTTATTCAAGATATTAATTTCTAAATAATTAAGTAATGAACTAATCTTACTAATCTCATGTAACGGCACGCGTAAGTTGTGATCCTTCCAGTTGACAATTCCATACTTACTCTGCAATTGCCCTCTCACTTTGTTTAACTTACTGCTGTGATAGCTATTGAAACTGGAACGAACAGTCACATTACCCAGCCGATACCCTTGTGTTCGGGTCTTTGCTGGAAAGGAAAAGTAATTAGCAGCCGTAGAAGCAAGACGTAGGGCTAAATCCCCTTCGTTACTGAATAGATACGCCTCTTCAAATCTTCGTAACGATGACCGTAAGAAATTGGATCTTCCAGAAGTAATTGCCAGTACGGGAATATCTGGTGCAACAAGAATTAAGCGACCTAAACTAAAAACCTGCCCAATTCGGGAAGGGGGTCTTTTCTCAGCTTTTTGGTCATTGATGTTTCCTACAGAATTAGCGTCAAAGACATCAGAGAGAATTCGGACTGCTTGTGTAGTTACCTGACTACCCAAACTATGCCCAATGAAAGAGAGTTTTATCGGGTGTTGTTTCCAATAGTTTTGAGCCTTCTCCTCCGATTTAACTTCCTGAAGGCAGCATTCCATCAAACCTTTATCTAGTTGGCGAATTAGTTCAACCAAATCGTGGACTCCGTAGTTGATTGCTCGATAAGAGTCACGAAAATATACAATTACGCGCAAAATGATCAGGCTGAAAATAATACCAAATCCGAATGTTCCCAAAATAATGGGAACAACGAAGATTGGGGAAGATAACCAGAAAAACAGTAACACAGATGCGATCGTCACAATTAAGCTTCCCCATAGCAAAACCTTCAGTAGAAAGGGTAAATTACTTAGGGAAGTAGTAATATTTTGACCTGTAATAGTTTCCGAAGGCCAGCGATAACCAAGAAACACTAAACTATCTGACTTTTGAGAAATTAAGGCATCACTGTTGACATACTTACAGAGTTGTTGATAGTTTTTCCAAATTCCATCTGCGATCGCCTCATTGCTTAGGGGTAATGTACTTAAATCACTATCTGCACCTCCTGTGTTGTATCCATGAATAGCAATTACCACCCCTAGTTCGTCAGAATTTTTGGGGCAATTTTTACTTTTTGTATAAAGGAGATCAATTATCGTTTGAATGGTTGGACGCGTCTTATCTTCTTTGATATCTTGTAAATCTTCTACGTTGGCTCGTGCTGTACTGCGGATCAGGTATCCTGGAATTCGTTGGGGTTCTGGAGCGCTGGTCGGCTCAATAAACAAGTTATCTACTAAAATATCCATACACTACTTCTTATCGCAATCCTAAATGATTCTATAGCAATCCTAAATGAGTTGTGAACAGTATGCTGTGTAGGGTGTCTTATTCATAAGCCTTTCCAATTTTTCTCTGCTAAAATCTAAAATCGGATTGCTATAGGCGCCTCTTCAAAAAGAAATGGTATGAGCAGCATAAGATAGTTTAGCGTCACAGAAACCATAGCAAAATATGTGTTTACTAAATTAAACACAACATAAGAGGAATAGAGAATGAAGAAAATATTGTATTAATTAATACAACGGTTGTAGTATATGATCATTCGTGATATCACTAATATCCAAAAATCGTAATTGTAAAATTCATCCCTAAGAATCAGATGATCCCCCTTACCTGTGGTGGCAGACAGTCCTAAACTGAAGATGAGAGTTGAAAGGCAGTCGGGAGAAATTTTGTGAAAAAAGTATTATCAATCATCCTTGGTGGTGGCGCAGGTACTCGGCTTTATCCGCTAACCAAACTACGCGCTAAACCAGCAGTACCAGTAGCGGGTAAGTATCGCCTAATCGATATACCTGTCAGTAACTGCATAAATTCCGAAATATTCAAAATCTACGTCCTGACACAATTCAACTCAGCTTCTCTGAATCGCCATATCGCCCGTACTTATAACTTTACTGGCTTCAATGAAGGCTTTGTGGAAGTGCTAGCGGCACAACAAACACCAGAAAACCCTAACTGGTTCCAAGGTACAGCAGATGCTGTACGTCAGTACCTGTGGTTAATGGAAGAATGGGATGTAGAAGAATATCTAATTCTCTCAGGCGATCACCTCTACCGCATGGATTATCGTGAGTTTATCCAGCGCCATAGGGAGACGGGGGCTGATATTACTCTCTCAGTCATTCCCATCGATGAGCGCCGCGCCTCAGATTTTGGTTTGATGAAAATTGACGATTCTGGTAGAGTAATCGATTTTAGCGAAAAACCTAAAGGTGAAGCATTAATCCAAATGCGCGTTGATACAAGCGTACTGGGATTAACAAATGAACTTGCCCAGCAACAGCCTTACATCGCCTCAATGGGGATTTATGTCTTTAAAAAAGAGGTTTTGTTCAAGTTGTTGAGAGAAGGTACAGAAAGGACTGATTTCGGCAAAGAAATTATTCCTGATGCCTCTAAGGATTACAACGTTCAAGCTTACCTTTTTGATGATTACTGGGAAGATATTGGAACAATTGATGCATTTTATCATGCCAATTTAGCCCTGACTCAGCAGCCCCAGCCACCTTTTAGTTTCTACGATGAAAAAGCACCAATTTATACCCGCGCTCGTTACTTGCCTCCAAGTAAACTATTAGATTGCCACGTAACAGAATCAATTATTGGCGAAGGTTGCATTTTGAAAAATTGCCGCATTCAACATTCAGTGTTGGGAGTGCGATCGCGAATTGAATCTGGCTGTCTCATCGAAGAATCTTTGCTCATGGGTGCAGATTTTTACCAAGCTTCTGTAGAACGTCAATCCAATGTAGAACAAGGTGACATTCCTGTAGGTATTGGTGCTGACTCGATTATTCGCGGTGCTATCATCGATAAAAACGCCAGTATCGGTCACGATGTCAAAATTATCAATAAAGATAACGTGCAAGAAGCTGACCGCGAAAGTCAAGGTTTCTACATCCGCAGTGGCATCGTCGTTGTGCTGAAAAATGCTGTAATTCCCGATGGAACCATCATTTAGTCATTAGTCATTGGTCATTGGTCATTGGTCATTGGTCATTGGTCATTGGTCATTAGTCATTAGTCATTGGTCATTGGTCATTGGTCATTAGTCATTAGTCATTGGTCATTGGTTAATAGTTACAAGGACAAAGGACAAAGGACAAAGGACAAAGGACTAATGACTAAACTAATTTTGTTGATTGGTCTTCCAGGTAGCGGTAAGTCAACTTTGGCTAAACAATTACTGACAGAATGCCCCCAGATGCCACTGATTTCTACGGATGGCATTCGGGGGCAACTGTTTGGTTCTCAAGCCATTCAGGGGCCGTGGCTGGTGATTTGGCAAGAAGTAGGACGGCAATTTCAACAAGCTATTTCTACAAATAATACAGCTATTTTCGATGCCACCAATGCCCAGCGCCGCCATCGCCGTGAAGTTATTGCTTTAGCCCATGACTCGGGTTTTACCCACATTACCGGAATTTGGGTAGATACGCCAGTTTGGCTGTGTCTAGCACGGAATAAAAGGCGATCGCGCCAGGTTCCTGAAGAAATCATCTTGCGGATGCACCGTCAACTCCGAGATGCTCCCCCAAGTCTGGAAGAGGGATTAGACAGCCTGATCCGCTTATCAGAAAAATCGGAGTACGGAAATTGCGATCGCTTGTTGAGCGAGAACCACACTTGAATTTCTATATTCTTTGTTAATTTAAAATCAGATTCTCAATGCTTTGGCACTATACCGGGCAAACTAACATCTTTTATCTTAAAAAAACATAACAGGAATTTCTATAGGAGGCTGGTAGATAGATGGCTGCAACCGACTACAAAGACTATTACGCAATTTTGGGAGTTAGTAAGACTGCCACTCAAGACGAGATTAAGCAAGCCTTTCGTAAACCTTCACCAGCCTGTTTCCAATATTGACCGAATTGGTCGTATTTTTTGCGTTTATCTGGGTCTGAGACAACTTCGTAGGCTTCGCTAACTTCTTTGAAGCGTGCTTCTGCCTGTTTGTTATTTGGGTTGACATCAGGGTGATATTTGCGGGCTAGTTTACGAAAGGCTTGCTTAATCTCGTCTTGAGTGGCAGTCTT
>NZ_JAIVFR010000149.1 GCF_020829685.1 Nostoc sp. CHAB 5715
TGATTCCTACCTAACACGTAGACGCTGAACCTTCTCCCAAAGGAAGAGGCTACGCCAAGACAATTAAAGATATAGGGTTCTATTCCATAGTTTTAGTTCCTTTCCAGGAATAGGTAAAATCTTCATGAGAGCTAATACCAATTATTTAATAATTGCAGGATAAATTTTCAATCGGCAATTAGCAATGCCTCTAGAAAATCACTCTAGAGGCAATTGGTGCTGTGGGTTTTATTAAGTCAACGAACGTTAATGAAGATAATTATTTTTTATGTAATTTTTTGGAAAAATCTTTTGGTTTCGTTGCGATGTCTAACCACAAGCCGCTTCTCTACGAGACGCTGCGCGAATGCGTCTACGCAAATTTTAATACTATCTTCTATCAGGTGATCTACCAAAGGGATGATTTGATAGTTGGAATTGTCATGGTTTAGTAAAATTGATTAAATGAAATCAGGGGGCATCATGGTAGAAAGTAATCCCAAACGGCAGCTGGTAATTATAGGGGGAGCCGAAGACAAGGAAGGAGATTGCCAAATTCTGCGGGACTTTGTGCGACGCGCTGGGGGTACGAAGGCGTATATTGTAATTCTGACGGCGGCGACAGAATTACCAAGAGAAGTGGGAGAAAATTATATTAGAGTATTTGAGCGGCTGGGAGCCGAGACTGCTCGCATTATTGATACGGAAACCCGCGAAGATGCTTCTTCATCTACCGCATTGGAAGCAATTAATAAAGCAACTGGAGTATTTTTTACCGGGGGAGATCAAGCTCGCATCACCAATATCCTTAAAGGCACTGATATAGATACAGCGATTCATCAACGGTTCTCTGAAGGTGTAGTTATCGCAGGCACAAGCGCGGGAGCCGCCGTAATGCCAGACGTAATGATTGTGGAAGGCGACTCAGAAACACATCCTCGGATTGAAACTGTTGAAATGGGCCCCGGTCTTGGTTTTCTACCAGGAGTGGTAATTGATCAGCATTTTTCCCAGCGGGGACGCTTGGGACGCTTAATTTCAGCTTTGATACTACAGCCTGCTGTTTTGGGATTCGGTATTGACGAGAATACCGCTATGGTCGTGACAGATAACCAAATTGAAGTTATTGGTGAAGGTGCGGTTACGATTGTTGATGAATCAGAGGCTACATACAACAATATGGACGAAATTTTGAAGGATGAGTCTTTGGCGATTTGCGGAGCAAAGCTTCATATTTTGCCACATGGCTTCAAATTTGACTTGAAAACCCGTCAGCCTATCCTAAATAATGGCTCTGTGGCAAATATGTCTGTAGCTGTTGGTTAAATCAACAGCTAACTTTTAGCAGGTGCGTTTAAATTGAGTCAATAGTTAATACTTGTAGATTACAGACATTTATTTCTTGAATATCCTCCCAAATACTCTCACAAATAGCGGACATAGCCCCGCATTTTCAGGAGGAAAGGGGAGGATTTATTATTAATATTCTTTTTATAAACTTCTATGACAATCTACTTTTATAGCACTCGTGAAGAATATGGCTGTTTCTCTAACTTTTCGCCCCACGGCTTTAAATTAGATGGATTGTATTGGCCAACTAGCGAACACTACTTTCAAGCGCAAAAGTTTGTGGGTACACCTCATTTAGAACAAATTCGTCTAGTTAAAACACCTAAAGATGCCGCAAAAATGGGGCGTGAGAGAACCCGTCCCCTACGGCAAGATTGGGAACAAGTTAAAGACGACATCATGCGGCAAGCTGTGCTATCTAAATTTCAAACTCATACAGATATCAGGGATATCTTACTTTCCACAGGCAATGCAGAAATTGTTGAAAACTCGCCCATCGATTTTTACTGGGGTTGCGGAGCCGATGGTAGTGGTAAAAATATGCTAGGAAAAATTTTAATGGAGGTGCGAGAGATCCTACACCATACATACAGCGCAAATGTTGATAATAGAAAATTTCTAGGTTTTTGTTGACACCTATGGGCATTGCCATGCCCCAAAAGAGCGTATTTGTATCATTATTAAACGCCTACTTAACCTACGCTGTGCTAAACCAAACCAACCTGATGAAAGATACCTTGTGGTTTTGGGAACACTAGATTTAGCACCAGACTGAACAGGAAAGGGCTGATGTCTAAAGGCGAATGGAATAACAGATCGAAAAATACAGTTTCCGTGCAATTACCCATAACATACTTAAAATCAGTGAAGCGTAATACAATTACCCATGAATTTGACTCTGGTTCACAAGCAGAAATACTACCTATACAGGAAAGTGACGACATATCGGAAGCATCCAAGCTACTACGGCTAGGAATTCAACAGCAGCAAACTGGTGAATTAATAGCGGCTTTAAAGTCCTTACAACAATCCTTGGGGCTGTTTCAGTCCGTTGGGGATTTGCAAAAACAGGCACAGGCACTTTCTTTTTTAGGATTGGTAACTTACACAGCTGGAGACTACAAAGGTGCTATCTCCTACTCCGAACAGTGTTTGTCTTTGGTCAAAAACACCTCAGATTTCGCAGTGCAAATGCAAGCACTTTCCCATTTAGGGAATGCATATCGTCACCTAAATGACCATAACAAGGCTATTGAATTTTTGGAAAAGTGTTTAAAAATAACGCAACAGCTGCAAGACAAACGTAGTCAAGTAGCAGCACTGAATAATTTAGGATTGGTATATAAAGCTTTGGGCAACTTTACGCAGGCAATTGAGTATCAGCAGCAAAGCCTAGAAATTGTCCGGGAACTCAAAGATAACTGGGGCGAGGAACAGGTACTCAAGAATTTGGGTAATGCTTGGTATGCTTTGGACAATTACCCAAAAGCGATCGCCTATTATGAGCAGTGTGTAGTACTAGCACGCTCCTTAAAACATGTTCGCAGTGCTTCTCAGGCGCTAAAAAATTTAGGGAATGCTTGTTATGCCTTAGGTGATTATGCTAAAGCCATTAAGTATTATGAAGAACGGTTGCAATTAGCTAGAGAAATTCAAGACAAGCGTAGTGAGGAACAGTCTTTAGGTAACTTAGGAGTTGCTTGTGAAGCTTTGGGTGACTATAACAAAGCCATTAAGTATTATGAAGAACGTTTGCTGTTAGCTAGAAGTATCAAAGATCGGCGCAGTGAAGAAGAAGCTCTTGATCGTCTGAAAACTGCTTGCTACGCCTTGGGTGATTATGCCAAAGCTATGCAATACCAGCAAGGAACATCTTCAGATAATTCGTAATACTTCGGCTACGCCCTTCTCTACGAGAGGCCGCGCCAACAGCTACGCTCAGGACAAGCGAGCGTACAAGTTCGTAATACTTCGGCTAGGCCCTTCTCTACGAGAGGCTGCGCCAACGGCTACGCTCAGGACAAGCGAGCGTACAAGTTCGTAATTCGTAATAGGGATTTAGAAAGAGCCACAAAACTTGCTGGTGCCATTAGCTCTCTTGACAAAAACGCCCAAAAATCGTTAAAAGCAAAAGAGGGAAAGGAATAATTAAGAGTTAATAATTTAAAATTACTCGCATAGGTCAATTTCTCCCATTATCTTTTGTTGCTGGAGATATCCAAGAACTTCTAATGTATCTACTTGGGGAAATTTGGCGTAAAAATTACTTACACTCCAAAAGGGTTTCGGTGTTTGCAAGACAATTGTGCGATCGCCCCACTGTTCTAACCAGGGTAGCAATGTTTGTGGCGCTACTGGAGTACATAGCCAAACTGCTGCTGGAGAAAGCGTTTTGAGAGCAGTTGCCGCTACCGCTATTGTCATACCTGTAGCAATGCCATCATCAACTAAAATGAGCGTAGCATTCTCTGCATTCACCTGCGGACAAGCAGGAATTAATTGAGCCTCAAGAGACTTAGCAAGGTTTATCGCTTTATTTAAAGCTACTTCCCGCCACCGCGCATCATGTTTAGAGCGAAATAGCTTTTGATCAGTCCAAAGAACGTTTCCAAAAGTAGTCACTGCACCAATTGCTAACTCTGGGTTTTCTGGATGGCTAATCTTTTTCGCCACAACAATTGTCAACGGACAATCCAAAAGACGTGCTATTGGTGCTGCTACTGGTACACCCCCTCTTGGCAAAGCATAAACAATTGGTACAGGCTTTACCCCAGAATCAATAGTTTGCTGAGTCAAAACATTATGAATCACTCGCGCCAATTCCTCACCCGCATGGGTGCGATCGGCGAAAAGCGGGGTATGTAACATGGTTTCCCCCAGCATGTTAGGACGGTACTGCTTTATATGATGACTGAATTTTGTCTCAAATTAACTGATACAATCAGATTTGTATAAATAATTAAGTATTCAGCAAAAGTCTATTTATTCTGATAAATCTTCAACCAGAGCAGTATTTAACTCAGATAAGACAGATGGTGCTGATGCCAAAATCCTAATTTTCATGAGCAGCGAAACCCAACTCAGCCTCTTCGACGACTCAACCCTTAACCAACGAGAACTGATTCCCACAGACGCTAAAATTGCGATCGCTCCGGGAACATATTCTGGCATTTCGGAGTTGACACAGGATTGCGATCGCTGCCATCGCTGTCCATTGGGAGACACTCGGACTCATGCTGTTGTCGGACGTGGTAATCTCAAAGCCCCAATTATGGTTATAGGAGAAGCGCCTGGTCAAAATGAAGACGAAATCGGCTTACCATTTGTAGGCAAATCAGGGCAGTTGTTGGAGAAAATTCTGGCATCTATAAATCTGAGTACTGAGCATGATGTATATATTGCCAATATCAACAAATGTCGCCCACCAGATAATAGAGTTCCTACACCTGTAGAAGTGGCGGCTTGTCTACCCTACTTACTAGAACAAATTCGCCTAGTTGACCCCAAAATAATCCTGTTAACAGGTGCAACTGCTGTCAAAGCCATCACAGGCGATAAGCGGGGAATTACGAAAATTCGCGGACAGTGGCTAGAGTGGGAAGGGCGTTTATGTATGCCAATTTTTCATCCTTCCTACTTGCTGCGTAACCCTTCTAAAGAAAGAGGTGCGCCGAAATGGTTGATGTGGCAGGATATCCAGGCAGTGCGTGCCAAGTTAGACGAAATTCAAAATAACAGCTAATAAACATCTAATGACTCAATTTTGGATTTTGGATTTTAGATTTTAGATTGAGCCAAGTTTTGAGAGTTCGACCAGTATGATCGTTAAGTTGGTTGAACCCATTAGAAGTTCATAGCTGACAGCTTGATGTTTGAAATTGATTTCACACCAGAAGCATTAGAAGATTTGCAGACTTTTCGAGCCTACGAACAACGGCAGATCATTCTGGCAATTGAAGAACAACTTCAGTATCAGCCAACTCAGGCAACTCGTAATCGCAAGCGCCTCCGACCGAATAATCTTGCAGAATGGGAGCTTCGTGTTGATACGTTTCGGGTGTTCTACGATGTTGATGAGGACTTGTCAGTCGTCAAAATTGAGGCGATCGCCTACAAAGAAGGAAATACACTTTATGTTCATGGGGAGGTGTACGAGTTATGAAAACCATCACGATTTCAGAAGACTCTGCTGAAATTCGCGCACTACTAGAGCAAGCGCGTGACGAGGATGTTATTGTGCGCCTTGCTGATGGCAGTGAGTTTGTCCTCAGCGCAATTGATAATTTTGATATCGAAATTGCTCGAACGCGCCAAAATGAGAAATTGATGGCATTACTGGATGAACGTGCCAAGCAAACGCAGACGATTTCACTTGATGAAGTCAAACGTCGATTAGGTCTTAGCAGTTGAGTCAGGGCTATTTCATTCTCATCTAGCCCGCCTCAGAATAAATTCTGAGGCTAATAGCAAAAGTCGTCTAAAGACGACTAAGAAAGGCTTTTAGTCCACTTTAGTGGACTTGAGCTAAAAGCCTGTGAACTTTAGTTCTGGGCGGTTTATGTTTAGAACGAAATAGCCCTGGCAGTTGAGTACTCACAAAGCATAATCAAGTTGACTTATGTTTGTGCTACTCAAAAGAGACGTAACGGGTCGCAACACTGATAACCTGCCCTCGATGAACTTTACACAAAAGCTTTGAAAGCATATTTGCGGAAATATAACCGTAATCAGATTTTGAACAAACTGAATCAGATTTATTCTCAAGAGTCCTCTGAACTAGATCCAGTATTAGCAAAGTTACAATTTATGTCCTTGCCCCGTGAGGATTGGTAGTGTATCGCGGAGAAATTTGGTGGGCAAATTTGCCTGATCCACTCGGTTCGGAACCTCCAGAGAGGATTCAATTTCTTGGAGCAGGAGTTTTTTGATGGTCATAAAGATAGACACTAAGTACAGCTTTGCGTAAAATCGTAACGTTTTTAATGCAAGGAGACGCATTGGCATTGTCAGCCGATGCATTGGCATTGTTAGCCGATGCATTGGCATTGTTAGTCGATGCATTGGCATTGTTAGTCGATGCATTGGCATTGTTAGCCGATGCATTGGCATTGTTAGTCGATGCATTGGCATTGCAGGGTATTGCCAAATTTAATTCGCTACGAATTAATGAAATGCTGTACTAAGTTAAGTTACCATTACGTCAAGTCAGTCAGGGAAATTAGCCCATGAGCTTCGTTTTAGAGCGTGAAACACCTCCTCTCCGAGAAGACGAAACTGGAGCAATTCGAGTTGGCAATTCAAGAGTTTTACTAGAGGTTGTAATCCGAGCTTTTCAGGATGGCGCATCACCTGAGTCTATTGTCCAAAGGTACTCGACCCTATCATTGTCAGATGTTTACAGCACCATTGGTTACTATCTTCGGCATCAAAACGCTGTAAAATCCTACCTTAATCACAGAGAACAGTTAGCTGAATCTGTACAGCAACGTTTGTCCAGTGTTCAACCTGATTTGAGTCTGATTCGCTCTCGCTTGTTAGCTCAACAACAATCTTAAGGTAATGTTGAGCTTGTTAAGCGATGAAAACTTTAATGGCGATATCGTTCGAGGGCTATTTCTGCGTCAACCCAATCTTGATTTACTTCGGGTTCAAGATGTTGGTTTACAGGAAGTAGACGATCCAGCGATTCTAGATTGGGCAGCAACGAATGAGCGCATTGTTTTAACCCATGATCGTGCAACAATGCCAAACTTTGCTTACGAGCGATTGATAACGGGAAAGCTGGTGTCAGGATTATTTGTAGTTAATGACCAGAAAGAAAAAGGTACAAGCCCCTAAATTTATTTATGGAAAATAAAAAAATGTATTTCGAGATACGTAGTACAAGAAATACTACGTCAGTTGACTCAAGCCCCTAAATTTATTTATGGGGTTCTTAATCTTAATTTTGACTTTTGACTTTTGACTTTTGACTTCCCCGAAGGGGCTGACCGGATGCCCATCAGACAGGCGATTGATGAATTGCTACTGCTTGTTGATTTTAGTAAGCAAGCAGAATGGAAGGGAGTTGTACTCTATCTACCTTTATAAGTAATTTATACGAAGTCTTGAATTACTTAGCAGTCTTTTTCAATTCTTGCCATCTTTGTCGCAGTCGCTGCAAGTTAGGACTATGACCGCCATAACGCCAGCCAACATAGGCTTGACAAATTTCATCTATAACTTCAGCAGTTGCCGGGGAATGATGCTGATATGATCCTCTGGCATATTCCAAAGGTGTTTGTGCTGGATGCTTACCTAAACCTTTTTGGGTTGTCCATTGCAGCATTTGTTGATAAAGGCTCTCCATTGCTGGCAATTTCTTTAACCATCGACGATTGCGCCACTCTCGCCACTGACCCCAACCCAGCCAACCAAAGAAAGCTGCCGTAGTTGTCAAGATTAAGCCAGTTAATACACCAAACCAACCTTGAGAGAATAAAGCTAAAAACCAAGCGATCGCTCCAATCAGCCACTTAAATATTGTCTCAAATACATTATTCAACAAACCTGTCACTGGAGAAGGCAACCACCCAGCAACCCAATGCCACAACTGACGCAACACACTAAAAGTCTGAGTATCTTCCACTGATGGAGGTATGAGGGGATGATTGGGAATCGGGTCAAAGGCAAACCAGCCATATTTAGGAAAATATACTTCCGTCATCGCATAAGCGTCAGTATTACGAACAACATATAGCCCTGTAAATGGATTAAATTCTCCTGCACTAAACCCTGCTACCAACCGCGCTGGGATACCAATGGAACGCAACATTACCGTGAGAACTGTTGAGAAGTGGTCTGGATAACCACCTTTATATTTGAATAAAAAAGCTTCTACTAAGTCATCTTTTTCTCCCAAATAAGGCAAATCTAAGGGATTTTGGGGAAGAGAGTAACGTTGCTTTAAATATTGAGCTAAGTAGAGAGCTTTTTCGTAGGCTGAATCTAGGCTTTTAGAAGACTTTGTTACCCCTTCTTGATTGTAGTTAGCGAGAATTTCTTCGGTACGTTGTCGGACTTTTTCGGCAATTTCGGGAGGAATTTGGAGATAATGCTGTTTAATATCTCGTGGATATTTAGTAGAAGCTTTACCTAATTTAGTGCGATCGCGGTATGGTACTTCAGAAATTACTGTGTAAGTGAGTCCTTCTGATAATTCCACAGGCGATCGCAATCCGTCTTCTTTATCAACCGCGATCATTGGTGTGGGAAAGTAAATCTCCTTAGGATAAGCCATCGCCGGAATTAGGTTAGGTAAATCCGCTACCACTGTATAAGTTTGTACTATCTCTTGGGTTTTAGCAGTAATCAGAGGCCGATTCAAGAAAATTTGGTAAGACCAAGACGATCGCTTGATAGTTGTAACATCTTCATTACGGGAAACTTCCCATCCCTTACCCGTATAACGGTCAAATCCTAGAACTCGCCAAAAACCCTCAGCTTGCGATCGCACCCGCATCACAACTTTAGGTTTCATCTCGCCCCGCAGGTTTTGGTTAATTTGGCTATTAAAACCGTAATAAAAGTTATTATCTACTTTACCTGGTTGACCAGTTTGATTTTGTCCCGTACCACCGCTACCACTGCCTTGATTATCACCTTTACCTTGGCGGACATAACCGGGATTAATGATATTACGTCCGGTGAAATTACCTTTTACTGGAATCGCAGAACTTACAGGAAAATTGCGTAATTGATAGCCAGGAAATCTGGGTAAAACAGCAAAAATTGCCAGTCCCAGACCGACAATTAGGAAAAAATTCAGAATTAAAAATTTAAAATTAAGAGTTGAGGAATTCTTCTGATTTAATTTTTCATTTTTTATTTTTAATGGCTGCAAACCCAAGCGTGAGCGATAATCTAATACTAAAGTTGGCAGAGCGATCGCTAAAAATAACAGCAACACAGGTGCAAATGCTAAAGTCTGACTTAACGTTGCCGCCACACCCAATAAAATCAGTCCTATAACAATCGAATAGCCCAAATTTTTCCGACGGGGTGTATCAAAGCTATGTAACACCTGGAGTTGAATTAATAACTCTGCCAAACCCAACCGCGTATCATTCAACTCCCCCACTAATCGCCCAAAGAAAGCACCCAGCGCTACTAACATTCCGATAGCGATACAAAACTTAACTGCAACATTGCGATCGCGGCGACGATAGTAACTCCAAATCGCACCCAATACACTCAGGGGTAATGCCCAAAAACTGAATGAAGTTTCGGCAGCGATATCCGTCGCCACAATTCCCAAAACAACCAACGCTAGCACCAGCACCCGCAAAGAAATTGAATCTTCCACCTCTATTAAAGGCGATCGCTGCGGATTTTGCCGCCAGAAATTACCTACAGGGATACGCCAAAACCGATTCATCTTGGATAAGTTAAGCATTTCGAGTCTAAGTGAAAATTCCACGGAAATAATGCTGAGGACGAAACTGTTCGCCCTACTTTAAAGTATTCCCGTTACAAGAAGCTTTCTTATCCTGTTTTCACGCATCTATGAAGTTTTAACGCCTATTTTACAAATTAAATTCCTCGCAGCAAGTTCCCTCCCCTTTATAAGGGGAGGGTTAGGGTGGGGTAAAACCTTAGTTAATCAGCTATTTCAGACTTGTGTGTACACCATAGCCCCCCAAGCGGGGTGGGGTTCTTGGGGTTTAATAAGTAATCAAGCGAACATGATATAAGGTTACCGCGAACTGTAACGGGAATACTTTAAAGT
>NZ_JAIVFR010000014.1 GCF_020829685.1 Nostoc sp. CHAB 5715
ACTAAATATAGCCAAAAATTTTTAGTCTACTTCAGTAGACTTTAGCTATGAGCCTTGAACTTTAGTTCGAGGCGGGTGAGGAAGCTTTCAGTTAAGCTACTTTTAGCTTAAGTTGACACGTATGGGCGCAGTGGCTCCCCAACCTACGCAGTTTAAGGTTTTTGACGCTAACTGAACCGTATTTTTGAGTACATCCCTGGTTTCATGCTTTATTTTCTAGTTTCCAGTTGTGAATGCTCACATCTACGTAATAAACCTACACCTGTCAGTTGCCCCCAGCAAGACCTGCCTTTTTCATTCCTGCTGCCGCCCTTGTTCTATTCTTTGAGTAGAAATCATACTGCTGATACTGTCTACATCTGCCATCATCAAAACTGCTCCCTGCACTTCAATGCCAAGCAATGGAGCGATCGCCAGGTAACATTTTATTTGCCTACCCCGACGATTGGTAGCATCGAGGATCATTTCTTGAAACTGTTTTTTTCCCGATAGGGAGTCGCGGATGGGCGATCGCAACTGCTCGACGGGTAGGCCAATATCTAGGCTAAAGATAGACTTTCCTAAAACTTCATCAGTTCGCAAGCCCCATAAATCTTCTACCATGTAATTCCAAATTGAGATGTTAAAGCTGCTGTCAATTACTACTATTCCAGTTTGGAGACTTTTGAGAATAGAGATCAGGAAAATATTAGTGCGATTCAGTTCGCTGGTGCGATCGCTTAACTCGCTATTGATTGTCTGTAATTCTTCATTAGTAGATTGTAATTCTTCATTCATTGTCTCCAATTCTTCGTTGGTGGATTGGAGTTCTTCGTTAGTGGTTTCTAATTCTTCGTTGGTGGATTGGAGTTCTTCGTTGGTGGTTTCTAATTCTTCATTGGTAGATTGCAGTTCTTCGTTAGTAGTTTCTAATTCCTGTCGGGAGCGTTGCAGCGCCTCTTGGAGTTTAATGTAACGGGTGACATCATGAAAAGCGATGCTAACACCTAAGAAACTGGTGTCGGTGTCTTGCAAAGGCGTAATCCGCACATCCAGATATTGAGTTTCTGTGTTGGACAAATAGCGCTCTACATTTGTCAGGGTGATGAAGCGGCGTTCATTATAAGCCCGTTCAATTAGCGATCGCAACTCAATTGGTCGATAGGAAAGTTCCAGATCATGGAAGGGACGAGCTAAATCTCTGGGGGAAAGGGCAAACAAATTCCGCGCCTGCTCGTTCACCAGCACCAGAGTTCCATTGTTATCAATAACTACTTGGGCGATTGGTGCTGTGTCGAAACCCATATCTCGCAACCGGAGGTTTTGAGACAAACGGCTGCTAGATTCATCATTTATTGAATTTGCCATAACTAAGATGCGATTGCGGATATTCACCGACGATACTTTAGTAAATATTCGGTTTTTTAAGTCTAGTGACGTAAACAGACTCGAATGCATCAATAGCATCTCCGCTTTTCCTAAAAACAGATAGCCTGCATCATTTAGTGCAAAATGAAACCGAGCCGCCAATTGATAAATCAGTTGATGAAAAAGATGAGTCAATCGATGAATTAGCAGAATCAGACGTATTAAAACGCCGTCGTCGCCAATCCGAAATTATTTCTGACACCATAGAGGATAACAAAACTTTTATTGAAAAACTCTCTAGCGTTAATAAGGATTTTTTGTCATCTAACAGCGTACCTACTGATAGCAGTTGGGTCAATCTTAAACAGGTAACAGTTTATAAACAAACAATTCCTCGAAGGTTTTTAGAAGCTAAACAAAATCAAGACATTGCCTTTGCTGCTAGAGAGCTTGTGAAGACTTATGGTGTTGAACAAGATGATGGCTCTACAGTTTACCGTGCCGATACTTTCCTAATTAAAAAGAATAAATCTACTTATAGTATTCATCGTCGTCAGGCGACAAACTTAGATAATCCAATTATGGAGTTTGAAGCCTCACAATATCATATTAATATTACTCAAAGACCTCAAGATAAATTTTTACCCATAGAGCGGCAGGAGTTTTTAATGGTTGCAGATACCTTGAAGCAAGGTAAAGAGCTACCTGACCTTGATGAAGACCCCAGGAAAATTGCTAACAGCCTAAGTTCTCTTTCTCCTGATGGTACTCATAAAATCCTTGAAAGTTTTAAATCTTTAGAAGTCTTCAAGATACTTACAAGTACCCTGTCAACCTTTAATTCTCACGATTTAGTATTAGGTAATTATCGGATTACTTATACTTCTAATGATGAAAATAGTAGTGATATCAAGCTTTTCAAAACTGAACATAACGGCACTACAAGAGTTGCTGTACACTTAGAATTGAGCCGAACTGATGAAAAAATGAATCATCAAGTTCATTCTATGGCTATTACCTCATTAGAAATTGACAAACTCAGGCTGCTGGCAACTAAACTTCAAATCCCAACAATTAATTCTGCTGCTAATGCCCACGCAACTCGTGATATGA
Organism: Nostoc sp. CHAB 5715; assembly: GCF_020829685.1. GTDB lineage: Bacteria > Cyanobacteriota > Cyanobacteriia > Cyanobacteriales > Nostocaceae > Nostoc. The sequence continues at coordinate 2,461 of NZ_JAIVFR010000014.1, forward strand.
CTTTGCCACTTCATCCGGCATTAGCTGAAGTTTGGAATTTATTAGAGAGTTCTCTCAGATGGACATCTGGAGCGAACCAAGGTAATGAAGGTTTCCGTGAGCGATTTCAAAAAGACCCCAATGCTCAACTGACTTTAGGTGAACAGTCACAACTTTATTTTAAATTTTTAATTCAAACTAAAGAAGAGATTATTATTAATGGGAAAACTGATATTGTTTTGCCACCACTTAGTCAAATCACAGAGGATTTAAAATTCTTACGCGAACAATCTATTAATAATTTTTATAGTCCGAGGATTAACCTCAATGTCCAAACACAGAAGCCAACTCAGAAAGAGTCTCGCAACCCAGAACCTCAATTTAACAACTTGGAAGTTTAGTTATGCAATCCACAGATGTTAGAGAAACCATCGCTGATATTAATCGCAACAGTGGAATCTCGAATAATATGATGGCTTATCGACTGGCTCTGATGATGGAGAAAGTGCCACAGAGTACAGTGCAATCCCCCATTGAATTAGATTCACAATCACGTCAAAATCTCAAAGATAAATTAAGAAATATTTTGACCAAAAGCACTCAAAATATTGAAGATTATAGACAACAACTTAAAAATGAATATCTGGCTGAATATTCTCAAAAGTTTGGTGTCACTCAAAGCGAAACACCTGTGACTGAGCAGCCTAATAATTTCTCTAGAGTTGAAAACTTAATTACTCAAAGAAAGCATATATTTCTTCAGTCAATGATTGCTCAAGGCTCAAAAGCTAATCTAACTCCCTCCACACCACCAAATCAAGAGTTTAATAAACAACATCAAAGCGATGAATTCAGCAAAAAGTCTCTGATGACTGCCGTCGTTCAAACTATTATTGCTAAAGGTCAAGATACTAAAAATGAAGGTCGCGTTTATGAAGGGGTTCTCTATAGACTTCAATTACTAATTAAAGAAGGTATACAGTTTATCAATGTTAACCGCAAAAATGAATCCAACCAAAAAGCTTTTGCCGCATATAAAGACCACACTAATGAGTTTACAATTACATCAAATAACCTCTCAAACGAAGAAGCACAAAAAATCGTTGCTTTTAATCAGCAGCGAATTGCAAAAGAACAATCTCAACTATCACATATTCAAACTGATAAAACTCAGCAATTTACATTTGATAAAGATGATCATTCCGAGCTAGGAGACTAGTACCGCAAGGCGGAAGTCAAAAGTCAAAAATCACGCATTCAAAAGTGTTATGGAATAAGCTCTTCAGGGCTTTTCAATGGTCTGCTTATTTACGCCGTGCTGTACTAGAGGGGTGTGGGAGGTGTGGGGAGTGTGGGAGGTTGGAGGTGTGTGGGAAGATAAAGAACAAAAGAATTGAAGTTAAACAAAATACCAGAATTAGGTAAAAATTATTTTGTAATTTCTGATGGTATTTGAGAAAATAAGGTTAATCCAAATGATTACTCATCGAAATAATTAGTTACTCCCCACACTCCCCACACTTCCCACACTTCCCACACCTCCCACCCCTCCCACACTCCCCACACTTACTTAAAATACCCCATTAGTAATCCAAATATAAATCCACTGATTAAGAGATACCGTCTTAATATTGGATTTATTTTCACAAAAGGAGCAATTATTGTTGCAAGAAATATGTAAAATGTGGCTTCAAATATATTAGTGCTGAATGTGATAACGGCAGCAATAAACAGCCCAGCAAATATCAAACATCCAATTACATACTCTATCTTATCCCATAGCTTAGTGTCGTACAGGTAGCGCATGAGTTAATCTCGACTTTTTCGGGATTGTAGCATCTACTCCATAATAATTGTTTAATTGATAGGGAAATTTTATTGTAAATATCGTTCCCTTACCGACAACAGAATCTACAGACAGTTTCAGCCCATGAGAATAAGCTACCATCATTGCAATATACAATCCTAACCCGGAGCCAGGTGAAGAAATAGTCCCACGATAAAAAGGTAGAAAGATATTCGCCAAATCCTCTGATTCAATACCAATGCCCGTGTCTTCAATTAAAACTACCAAGTCATCACCCTGGTTCAACAATCGCAAGAATATATCACCTGTCTCTGTATATGAGAGGGCGTTTTGAAGTAGATTTGAACACATTCTGTAAAGATGTATTGCATCTCCTTTCACCCTGGTTCCATGCGGATATTCTGTACAAGTCTCATAGTGCAATCTTAAGCCCCGATTAATAACTTTTGGCATATACTCTTGATATAAATTATTTAGTAAGTCGCCAAAATCAAATTCATTAATCAAGGATGGATTCAAACCGATAACTCTATCTCTTGACTGATGATTTTGATACCTTTCTATCAACTGAATTACTTGATTATTTGTCTGCCATAAGGATATTAGAATTGTTTTTATCTCTTGCAAAGTACTACCGTACTCCCCATCCATTATTTGCTTTAAAACAACTGATTCACTGACAACCGCGTTTGATACGTCATGCAGTAATGTGGAAATATTAACTTTATTTATGAATTTTGCTTGGGACATATAGCCACTCCTGAGCGAAATTTAATTTTTTGTTCCCAACTGACTCGTAGCAGAGGTTTTTACTTTTAAGTATAACTATTTTTTGGCAATATATGTTCTAATTAAAACCTGGATATGGAATTAGTTTGCAAATATTTATATTCTGATTATCCGCAAGATAACTAATACTTGTTTTTTAATTTTGCTGCTTTCAGTCAAACATTTATGGTATAAAAAGGGGAGAAGTTAAAGATTAACTTCCGGTGCAAATATTCTCGGTGTAAATATGACTATCATGACAATTCGGGTAGTAGTAATTGAAGACCAAGAACTATGTAGACTTGGCATTAGAACGGCGATCGCACAAGAATCAGACATGGAACTGTGCGGTGAGGCTAGCTGTGGATTGGAGGGATTAGAGTTAGTCAACTCAACAAATCCTGATATTGTCTTGCTTGATATTGGATTACCAGATATCAACGGACTGGAGATGATAACCAGGATTAAGAAGCACACTTTATCCAAAGTTATTATCCTCAGTGCTTATTCTAGTCAAAATATGATTAACGAAGCTTTCGCCTGCGGTGCTGATTCATATTTCTTAAAGACAACCAAGATCGAGTCGATTAAAAACGCTATCCGTAGTATCTATCAAAACGAAGAATATCTTGACCAAGCGATTATCAAAAGATTCTTGGAATTGAACCATCGTCAGAGTGCAAAAATTAAAGGCAAAAGGTACAATGAGTTACCTACAACTCAAGAAATTGAAATTCTCAAATTAATTGCCTGTGGCTACTCCAATAAGGAAATCGCTAATCAATTATTCATCAGTATTAGCACAGTCAAATCCCACGCTGGCAACCTTTTTCTCAAGTTGGGAGCTAGAGATCGGGTCAATGCCATTATTAAAGCTCAAAGTTTTGGCTATCTAGAACCTTTGGCGCAAGACTGGAGAGCTACCGGTTGATTAATTTTTCTTGTTTTTTTGCATTTGAATTAAACAATATCCTTTCAAACGGTTTTCATCTTGACAAGCAGCCAGAGTTTGCTGATTATCAACAAAGAGCTTATAAGTTTGCTGTATTAATTGCTTATACTCTTTAAACCTCGTATCAAAATGTTGATTTTTGACTATGACATAATTAGCGTTGTCCGTTGCAAAATCTAATTCTCTCACCAGACATTGATCCCCATAAAATCTGCTTAAATGAGAGTTAGATATGTCCGCATCAAAAGCCAAAAATTCTTTTTTTATATCCAAATATGTTTGCGCTAATCCTCTAGCGAAAGTACTTTTTCCTACTCCTCCTTTATCTCCTGTCACTATCACTAATCTCCGACTCCACTGTTTTTTATTGGTGACTGCGGCTTTTGTTTGTCTGCCTTCTGTATTTCCTGCTTCTGTTTTTTCACCTCTGGTTACTTCTTCTGTGCTTTGTGCTTCTGTGACTTTATCTGTTACTAAGAGTAATTCTTCTACTCCGTTAAGGATCTCCGCTTCATCCTTTAAAATATCTGTCATCTGATTTTCTCCTGTATTTCATGTTTAATTAGTTTGCGAGTAAAACTAGATTTATCACAATTGATAAATCTAGGGTTACTCCAGTGCCAGCATCTCTGCTGAAAAGTAGTTTAATAAATTTAAATACATTGGTTTTAAATCCTCGAAATTGTCAATTGATTTATTAACCGTTGTTCCCAGAGCCTGTAATATTAATCCTTGTTCTAGTACCTGATTTAAATCACCATGATTCAATTTAATTAAATGGTAATAAACTAATAAATCTAATGATTGAGCTATCAATAAATTTGCCGACCTTATAACCAAATCTTCATAAACATATTCATAACTGCTGACTGACCTTAGTACTGTCTTCAATACTTGAAAATATCTAGTTCTGGAGTCAATCTCATTTAAATCAATAGTCTGAGGACAACTAGCTGCTAAAGTCAGCCTTTTGAAAACAAACTTTAAATATAAATCAATACTATTTGATGACCAAGAATCACTATTTTGAAAATACAAATACTTAATTAAAGAATCTTTCTGTTCATAATCTATTTGTTGAAATAAGTATTTTGGTCGCTCGATTGCAATCAGACTAACATCATTTTTAAACACTGGCATCACATTTGTTCTTACCCATTGCATAAATTGTTTGACTACATTGTGTTCTACTACACTTGTTAGAGATATTAGTGAGTGAATCGATAGGGCGCTGAGTGTCGATACCAAACTCACTTGATTATTCTCCATCATCACTAACCGTTTATGAACTTCAATATCCATTAACCTCACTAAATCATCGTTTAAAGCTGGAGCGACTATTTGCAATACATCCACTGCAAATAACTCTAGCCCTGATGGTGTTGCTATCACTCTTACCACATAAGTTGATGGATGCTCGAATTCCCAATATCGCCAAACTTCTACCATTTCTCCACTAACTCTTTTGTTCTCCTGACTCTTATTCCAAAAGCTAGCCTTTAACCATAAGAAGATACGTTAGATAATATGGCATATTACGACACTTTAAAGGAATCGCTTGAAGTCTAAAAAAATATCGTACTTTTGGCTATTGCTTTTTTTTACATTCTATTAAAAAATCACTCGCCAATCTGAATAACAGTAAATTCCCGGAAAACTTTAAGCTTTTTAATAGTTAATTCCTGTTTTTATCTTGCTATTTGAAATCGAATTACTATATATTATTCCATATCAGATTTAGCTACTTTTATTTGATGATAACCAGAAAATTATTTTTCTAAAATCGGCTAAATCTATCTCTTCTAATATCAGCTTTATCTGGAATAAATTCTTAGCTATCAACTGAGAGTAATATGATTTTCAAAACTTCACAAATTGCCATTAGTTTAGCTTTGCTCGTCAGTGGTGGTATCGTCTCTTGCCAAAGTAAAACTCCTGAACAAATTGCCGATGAAAAAGAACAACAGTTGATTGCAGCAAAGCAAAAAGCAGAAGCGGATCTTCTCAAAGACTTTGTTGACACTACTCCTGATTTATACAAAGTTAATTGGAAAGTTTGTAGTGACGGGTTTCTCAATCAAGACAACAACGGCTGTAACGAAAGTCGAGATATTCGTACTAAAGGTTTTTCTGAAGCCGTCCTTGTCTGGGGGCCTGTTGAAGAGGTAAAATTTTTCACTAAGCCTCATTTTAGTTTCAATATGCAGAATGTTGGTTTATTCGTCAAATCTAAAGGTTGTCTCTTATTGGGTAAACCCGAAGGAGGAGAGCAGTTTTACAAAATACACGAATTTTCACTCAAAAAAGGTTCTACCCTTCCGAATCCTGACAGCGCTAAAATTGATAAACTTTCCCCACAAGATAAAGTCCAAGCTATACGAGTAGCCATTGATAATGCCGAAAACGAAATTGCATCTTTAAATAATTTCGGTGTTTCTTCCACTGGATTTATACCGAATACTGCAAAACAACCTTGTCTCACCCTTGAAAAATGGAAAAAGCAGTAAATTCACAACTGTTTGAATAAATATGCTTTCGATGAGTGCAGCTCCTCCCATAACACCAAGGGGGAATGCACTTGATTGCTTTTTAGGTAGCGCGATTCTCTTATACCCGCATTTCTCACAAGCTTGAAATGCAGAGGTGCTCTTGAACAGGGGAGCAGGGGAGAGATTTGTACAAGTTCAATATTCCCCTTTGCCCCGAATCGCACGCTTGTAAAGCTGAAATAGTTGCTTGATAAGGGGTTTAGAAAACTAATAGTTTTAAAACCGGGAATCAGAATAATCTGCAAGTCTCAGTTTGCGATCGCTGCTGGAGAACCCGGATATTATACTCTCTCTTTGACTTTGCTACCCAAAAATCAGACGAAAAATTCGTCCACGAGAGTCAAAGGCAAAAAGAAGAAACAAGTTTTGCCGCCGCAGCCCAAAGAGATACCAATGCTTAAAGCATATAAGGTCAATTCGTAATTGATGCCTTAACCACTTTTTTAGAAGAGAATTCGGGTACAGTTTTGGGGGTTACAGAAATTATCAACGGAATCTATGGCGAACAAAAGCTTTACTATACAGCATCAGCAGCTCTTACTGCTGGACGTGATTGGATATGCTTTGGTGGATGAAGAGGCGATCGCTATTTTTGGTTCGTGACAATACTAACTTGCCGGCTGATATAATCCCGTATTTTCGTTAAATTCCCACCCAATACCGGATCTATCTTTGCCCTTACACCATGCTACAAAAAGCGGTGGGTGAAGATTAATTCGCTCCTTGCGTACAGTTTCCTCACTTACACCAAGTCTCTTCGCCAAACCTTCTTCGGTTAATGGTTGCATTCGCGGAGTTTGCCCAATGAATGATGAATTATTGTAGTACGATTTCTTGCCCCGCCCTTGTTGGTTGTTGAGATAGTTTTGAATTTTGATAATTGCCTCAGCCAACTGTGTCATTCGGGCACACGTCCCCTCAATTTTTTCTGATAAATCGGCGAGATTAGGGATTGCTGTGGTTTGGTTGCTATTAGATTCACTTGAATGTGATTCGAGTTTATCAAGTCTTTCGCAAATATCTAATATCGTTTCACTGTTCAAACTGGGGTGAATATTATTGCTAGTAACTAAGTATTCCTCAACGCTTGCCTTAATCTTAGAGTCGAGGCGTTTATCTAATTTATTGCCACCAGTTGTATCAAGGTTATCTATATCATCTAAGTAGAGTTCGATAAATTGGGTGAGCGTGGCTGTTGCCGTCGTGCCTTTCTCCCGGCAACGGGCGATAAACTGCGACCACATCTTTTGGTCACAGTTGAAAGATGCTAGCTTTTTTTTACGCCCTGTATTGCTCATGTCTACGTTTCATCTAGGTAAACTTGGACTGTCCACGCTTATTAAATCGTGTAATTCGTCATGATGAATTACCTTGATACTATCATCGCCAAATGTGTCAGCGCATTCTTCAAGCGATGGCTTTTGTGAAGAGATGCTACTGCCAACGGCTACCATTGGCGATTGCAAATAAATATAGATATCATCCAATACGGTTCGGTTAAAGGGGAAAGGGAAAAGGGGAAAGGTTTTGAATACATCCTTTACCCTTTACCCGCAAACCCATTCCCCAGACCACAAGGAAAGTGAAAAATGCTTATCCGAACCGTATTGAGACATCACCCCGTAGCAATTCCAGCATCAACCATCTTCGCCAGACACTGGGTATTAAATCTGGACAGTGATTCCGTTAATTGCTGAAAATACCCATACTGCTCATCTGCATAATCGCTCGGTTCCATTTCTTGTAGCTCACAAAACTTTAAAACGATCGCCATCATCACCGGTAGGGTCAATATTCTATCTCGAAGTTTTTTCTTCTGTTCTTCGTCTGAATAGAATTTCAGGGGTTTAAAGCTTCCAGGAGATAGCAATGAAAATATCTGTTTCTCGATTTGTTCTATGGGCGGTGCTGGCACATGTTTTTGTTGACGCAGGTCTGGGTTGCCGAGTCGCGCTGGACGTTTTGTACTCATGATGTATCACTAATCACATCAAACTAGATGTTCTTAGATTACATCTTCTGCCTGCTTTTTGCTTAAGTTGACACCAATGAGCAATGCTGTGCCCCTACAGCATGGTCTATGTACGATCGCAGGATAATTAAGAAAAGTCTGAAATAGGCTATTTTAGGTAATGCACATCACAATGCATTTGTACAGTGCGTAAGTCCTACATCTAAAAATAGCACCTCCCTCTATGACAAGTTAGCCGTGTATAAGCAGCATTTTTTCGGAGGAAATGCCCAACTTTCAATCCGCAATGGATAGTCAATAATAGTATTGCTTGTATCATCATTCTGGGTATTATGAGTGTACTATACGTAAAAAAAGTTTATTTTTCAGTTGTGAAACAGTGAGTTGAAATGCACTCTTTGAAGGACAATAAAAATCAGACACTATAAAACCAGACGAAACTACCATTGTGTCTGTTTTTTAAGGGAGTAATAAAAATGACGCTCTCTCTTGTCCACATAACAGCACATAGAAAGGCGATCGCTTCCTTGCCAGTAGCGCAGGCGGAGGCGAAGTTGATTGGGCTGTGGTTGGAAGGAAAAGCAGAGTCATCTATCATCTCTTACCGACGCTACATTAGGCGATTTCTGGAATTTTTGGACAAACCTCTCAAAAAAGTGACTTATGAAGACTTGGTAGAATACGCTGCTGACTTGGGGGGCAATGCTCAAAGTACAAAGCGGATATATATTGCCGCAGCGAAAAGCTTGATTAGTTTCGCTCATAAAATTGGATATCTCCCTTTTAATGTTGGTATGGCGCTAAAACTGGGTGAACTGCCGGATGTAATCAACGAACGCTATTTAGACGAAGCTGATATTAAATTGTTGGTAAGAGCAGCTTCTAAGCATTTAGCTGATGCTAAAACTCCTAAGCGCCAGTACACAGCCCTACGTAATTTGTTAATTATCAAACTCCTGTATCAGGCAGGGTTACGGGCAAGTGAAATCTGTGAGTTAACATGGGGAGATTTGACACCCCGTGGTGAGAGTGGTCAAGTGTACGTGCGAAAAGCCAAGGGCAGCAAAAATCGGACAATTCTCATCAAGCCAAAGCTTTGGGCGGAATTAATGGAGTTCAAAGCTTCGGCTCACTCTAATCAAGCAGTGTTTCCAAGTCAAAAGGGGGGACATTTAGACCGTCAAAACTTGCACCCGATTGTCAAAGCGATCTCCCTTGAAGCCGGATTAAGCGAACTGGTTTCGGCTCACTGGTTACGTCATGCCCACGGTTCTCACGCAATTGAGCGCGGGACTAATCCAGTGCTGGTGAAAGAAACTTTGGGTCATGCCAATTTAGCCATCACCGATCGCTATCTCAAGGCTAGACCTAATGACAGTAGCGCTTTAAACTTGATGGATCTTTGACATTTTGCATGACTTGTGAAAATACAGCACAAATTGGAACCAGTGGCATCAATTGCTACCGTCAACAAAACAGAAAAACTGCAATTCATGCCAGGGAGATTTTTAACCTAGCCAGCCCCCTCCATTGGCAACACATCTTCATCAAGCCACAGGTAAAATTCCGGTACTTGAGCCTCAAGCTTACGCAGTTCATTTGCCGCGATCGCTTCCAACTCCAGCACAGTCTCCCAACGCAAATCCCCAGCCCATCGCTTGAGAATGCCTTTAATCGCCTCAACCCCCAAGGTTATACCAGAGCGAAGTATTTCCACACAATGAAGTAGGGTAGTGCAATCAGTCGGAGGCGGTTCAGAATCGGTAGTATCCTCCCCTCCTGAATGGGAGTTACCTATAGCATTAAAGGGGGGGGGGGATACGGACTGCTGATTAGGGTTTACGCTATATACAGCAGGGGTTTGGGGAGCGCAATAGATTCGATTTTCTTTTTGATTACGCTTTGCCACGCGATGAGCAATTACCTCTTGAGCAAATTCCAATTCCTTTTTAGATAAAGAGAAAAGCTTTACCTGTTGACCCCGCTTACCCTGCTTACGGAAGGTCAACTTTAACCCCAGCTGCTCGACTAAAGTGCCCAGCAACCAAATAGGTTTACAGTCACTGGGAATAGTAAAACCAAGAATTGCTTTAACGTGAGCAGCACAATGTATAGCGATCTCCCTCATCTTGAGTAAGGTGGAATCGTCGGCGGTAACTTCATCACCCCTCATTAAACTTAAGAGAATTTCATGCAGCCCCAGATTAAACCGCGCCAGCCACCGTGCCGAGTAATTGCCCCAGTCGATGCACAAAGGTAAATTGTCCCGCTCGTTGCGGTCTTTTTGGGTGACAATTGTTGGTGGGGTAGGATAACTTCGCCCAGTTTTGGGGTCAACAATTGATTCATCAGGTTCTGCTAAAATGGCCTCAAGTCCGGCGATCGCTCTTATTAAGCGGCCACCTTTATCTATTTCTACGAGTGATTCGGTTACTTCGATGCCATAAGAATCAGAAATGCGGAACTTTTCACATTCAAAAATTTCATTAGGGTCAAGGTAATCTTTGCTCTGACGGGCGCGGTACTCACTCAAAGTAATATTCTTAGCCTTGGCAACAGCCGAATTGTGGGCACTATCCAAAGCTTGTGCTGCTGCTTTTAGACTTTCTCTTGCTTGAGGATCTGAATCGTTTCCCACACATATAAAGGTATTGCCCATTTCGGTGAGGAGCTCACGCAAATCATCACGCAGATTATTGAGAGAATAGTGGCGGTTAGCCATAATTTGGCAGTAAGCCTCAAGCGCCCAATCTTTCTCTGCGCCCCTTAAGCCTGTTTGACGGTCAATCCGCAACAGAAAAGCAGTCATTTCATTGGTTTGAAGCAAGCGCTCTTTAATCTTGGATGCGTTTGTATCTTGGTAGCCGAAGGGAGGACGCTTTGCCACCCAAATATGAAACGGGACTTTTGGACGATAACGGTACAGTTGTTGAGCGCACTCAGTAGCAGTTTGGGAAACGCCGTGAAACACACCAAATACGGTATCAAAATGATACTGGGAAATATCGACACCAGTACCGAGACTGGGAGAGGTGAACAAGGCATCAAAGTTTTTGACGGCGTTGGTGATATCTTTGATGAAAGCGACATTTTCATCACTGCCAGAATTGTCTGAATGAACTGACCAAATACGCCATTTTTGAGGTGTATGTGATTTTTCGGAGTTAGATTCTTCGCACTTGATAGTAAAGGATTTGTCGAGTTTTTTGATGAAACGCTTACTGTCACTTACAACCATGATTTTTTCTCCAAGCATCAGCGCTGCCGAGATTTGGGCGACTAGGGCGCTCTCATTATCCCCCTCGTACCAATAAATTGTGCGTGAACCGTTTCGCCACTCGTTTTTAATGATGTAAGGTACTTCACCTTTTGGTCGCATGGAGCGGAAGAAGTCCACAGTCAGGTCATCCATGTGTGCATCAGCGATGACGACCAGTGGCGCGTTGTATACTATATATTCCAGTACTTCAAGTATTGCTGCACGGTGTTGTTTGCAAGTATTACTGTGTAGTAGGTGGGTAAGGTATTGGCAGGCTTCATCTATAAATATGCAGCCGTAGGTGAGAGACTGAGTATTCAGCTTATGCAAGCTGTCAATAGTAATGGAGAGAGCTTGGGCCTGGGCTAAACCTGTGTAACCCAAGTCGGAGTACATCGCCGTCTGCAAGCGTTCGGCAAGATTTTTCAACAAGTTAACCCGATGTCCATTGTTGAGGAACCGCGCGTCGGGGTTTTGGTCACGCCACCAGCGCATGAGTTCAGTTTTACCAGTGCCCATGTCGCTCCACAGTACAACCAGTCCTTTTTCGGGAAAACGGAAGGATTTTTTCGGGGCAGGGGGGCAGGGGGGCTCTTGGGCAGAGGGGAAAGAGGCTCTTGGGCAGAGGGGCTCTTGGGCAGAGGGGAAAGAATTTATACAAAAATTCTCCACTACTCCACTACTCCCCTGCACCTCTGCCTCTTTTCCCTGCACCTCTGCCCCTCCGCACCTCTGCACCTCTGCTCCTTTAACACAGGGGGTAAACAATTTTTCTTCTGCCAGATTATAAAGAGCCGGGACAGATGAAGATTTTTCTGATAAGTCAGGAATGCAGAGTGCTTGGGTCAAATATTTAATATTGACTGTGACATCTGGTTTGTACTTACTTAGTCCCCATTTTTTAGCCCGATACGAGCGCTGGTAATCTTTGAGTGATTTGGCATCGTCTATGATTGCAGTCAGCAGGGCATTCGCATCAACACCGCGACTAACTACAAAATCATCAACGCCTTTTTCTGGCCCTGGCAGTAATGCAACTTCACATTGGCAACCAGCAGACTCAATTGCTTTTGCAGTGCGAACAGTAGCTTGAAAAACTGACCACCGGGTTTTAGGTTTAGTTTCGTGGTCAAATAGTATAATGAACTTGCGCCCCGCCTGAGCCATTGGTACTAAGTCAGGATGCAACCGTTCATCGAAATCTTGTTTGCCGACGCGCCCGTTCCAAATTCCCGGCAGTGCGATTGCTACAAATCCGAGACTCAGCAAGCAAGCAGCCTTCTTCTCGCCCTCGCATAATATTATTGGAATCTCTGGATGCTGCTTTATCCACTCCCAGAAAGTGATTTGTACATTTTTCTGCTGCAATTCGATGTTCGACTGTATTTGCTGTGCAAACCATGACCAAAATATCAGTGGATTGAGTAAGTCTTGTAAACACAATGCTAAAAGAGAAATTAACTGCACTAATTGGGAATTGCACAAGTGGGCAACTATTTTCAAGCCCAAAGGTAAAATTTTTGTATTTTTCCTTTGAATTTTGAATTTTGAATTTTGACCAATTATTCCTTGATGGTACAAGCCCCAGGATTTATCCTGGGGCATTAATTGCGAATTGCGAATTGCGAATTGCGAATTGTGCTGACTGACCCGTTGGCGCAGCGTCGCCAAGAGTTGGGGTTGACCTTTAATATGCAGCTTTTTCCCACGTTTTGCAAAAAGCACTTTTTGAATATCGGGGACATTGTAGCGCCGTGCAACAAGATTCAAAATGCAGTTAGGAATATCGAAATAGGTAACGCGGTTTGCTGTCTTAGGTGGCGACTCGTATTTAACTGGTTTACCTGTTTGCCAATCAATGCGAGGGAAGTTGGGCTTAATCCTTCCCCATTCCATTGGTCGCCAATTATTCAACGGATCAAGAGACCCAATCCATATTCCCCCCAGTAAGAGATGGTCATATCTTTTGATGTATGAATCTGTTACTCTACCTGCATTTTTCCGAGGGATTTTATCGGAGATGAACAGATAATCGTAAATTGATTCCCCTTCAATGTGGAAGAAACTGCGTGAAATCAGTGCTGGATGAATGGCACTACCAACATATAGCTCATGGTATTCGGCAGCCTTGAGGTTGTTTGGGTATTCAATTGGGTGTAATATCTGCTCAATTGATACCTTGCAATCTGGTTTCGGCTCGAATGGCTCTTTGCTGCCACTCTTAATTGCATTGTTAGTTGTATTCACATTTTCTCCCAATATTTTCCATGATTAAAACAACCCATACCAATTGCGAATGGGTGTGAGTATTCTTGTTTGTTGGTCTAAAAAATCACGAATGACGGCACCGCGAATTGAACGCCTAAATCTAAATCCCCGTCACTTTCACGGAAAAAGCGAATGGGCGAAAAAGCGAACTTGTACTGAGCTTGTCCCTCGCTGTGTCGTTGGCGCAGCCTCTCCAAGAGTTGGGCGCAGCCGAAGTATTGCCAATTGGTTTAATTGCTAGCTACCGGGAAACCGCAACTCGTATTTGTTGTATATGGAGGTGTTTTTCGGTTCATCCTGAGAGTTATCCCATGCCACGACTACTTGTTCGCCTAAATCCTGGACAACTTTCCCTTTAGCTATATATAAGGTGTGCTTTGGATCAGCATGGCAAACAATCGAACCAACTTGAATCGTTAAAGGAACATTCGCTTCGGATTGCAGGGCAGAAATCAGTTCTTTTTCTGAGGTAGTAAGTTCGGCCCAGTAATCTGCTTTTATCACCTCGTATTTTTCAGCTACAGCCCAAAACTCCTGCCATGTAAACTCAATACGTGCAAGTACTTGCCTAATTTCCCTAATAGCCACAGGTAATAGTTGTAATTGCTCCGTCCTGATTGCGATCGTCGGTTTGCTGATGCGCCTGGGTGTTGGTGCGGCAATTGGTAGTGCTGGCGGTTATCTGATGAGTTTGATTTTCAAACGCGCTAGTTTTCTGTCATTCGAGCTAAAAAACTTAGTGGTATTGGCAATACTTTGGAGCCTGTTTACCTTATCGCAAATGATCCGCAGTGAATCGGGAGTAATGACAACGGTAGTTGCAGGGGCAGTTTTTGCTAACTCCTCAGTCCCAGAAGAACGCCTGTTAAGGAGCTTTAAGGGTCAACTGACAATTCTCAGCGTTTCGGTGCTGTTCATCTTATTAGCTGCTGATTTATCCATTGCCAGTGTGTTTGCTTTGGGTTGGGGTAGTTTATTTACTGTTTTGGTATTAATGTTTGTCGTTCGCCCAATTAATATCCTCTTGTGTACCTGGAACAGTGACTTAAACTGGCGACAAAAACTGTTTTTAAGCTGGGTTGCTCCTAGAGGAATTGTTGCTGCCTCCGTCGCTTCTTTTTTTGCGATTTCGCTGACACAGCGCGGCATTAACGGCGGTGATTCCATCAAAGCTTTAGTCTTCCTCACAATTATCATGACTGTTGTCTGCCAAGGGCTAACAGCTGGCTGGGTTGCTAAATGGCTGCAAATCACTTCCAAAGACGTAACTGGGGCAGTGATTGTGGGTTGTAATCCCTTGAGTCTTTTGATTGCCCGCTTCTTTCAAGAACGGGGAGAAAACGTGGTTATGATTGATACTGACCCCGAATCTCTTGTGCAAGCCGAGGCGCAAAATCTGCGGGTGATTGCCAGCAGTGGGCTTGATGCTGCTGTTTTGGAAGAGGCGGGACTTGCCTCTATGGGTACCTTTTTGGCTATGACAAGTAATGGCGAGGTGAATTTTGTTTTGGCTCAAAGGGCAGCTGAGGAATTTAAGCCGCCGCGCGTCTTAGCTGTTTTCCCGCGCGATCCGCAAGCGAATAGTTCGGTTAGTAATAAAGTTAATCAAGCTTTTATCCCAGACTTAGCGATTAAAACTTGGAATGAATATTTGAATGATGGGCGCGTCAAGCTGGGGACAACTACGCTAAATGAGTTAGAGTTTTCTACTCAATGCGATCGCATCCAAGAAAAGATTCGGACTGGGGTGTTGATACCGCTATTGGTAGAACGAGAAGAACGCTTACAGGTAATGCCAGCTAACCAAGAGTGGGAAGTTGGCGATCGCATTATTTACCTGTTGCATGACCCCAGACCTAGCCTTTTAAAACGTTTATCTGGTGCTACCCAATCCACTCCCCTCTCTCTAGAAAAGTTACCAGAGGTTGAAGACCTATCCCTCGCCCAATTATCTGAATTTTCCGCTAGTGAGGCTTCTGGGGGATGAGGGGGATGAGGGGGATGAGGGGGATGAGGGAGAAGAATTAATAACCAATGCCCAATGCCCAATGCCCCATGCCCAATGCCCAATTTGAGAGTTTCAAACAATATTTTGACAATTTACG
>NZ_JAIVFR010000150.1 GCF_020829685.1 Nostoc sp. CHAB 5715
ATGATGACACTGTCCAGCAGGACCGGGAAATCCTTTTCAAAGACATCATCTAATAAATTAATGGATAATATATCTTCATTATCCAGGTTAACAGACGTTTCGTCCGAAACTAAAAACAACTTTGACGTAATCATAATATTCTTTGGTTAGCGTTAAATAATCTTTTAAAATACTTTCTGCCATGCGGATGTTTATAATTGCTAAAAAATTGTTCCCCTGCCCTGTTTTCCCGGATTTTACGATCTTCGCCCCGGATATTCCGCCCCTGACGCCCATGTATCACCCCTACGGGGTTCTATTTCTCCGATTACTTTGTCGTGTTCAGCAACAGGTTGGTAAAAATTATTTGGTGCATCTTCAGACTTCGGCTCGGAACTATGCTGTAACTTGAAGCCGACAAGCAGTAATAGTGAATCTACTAATGGTGGTGAGATGCGCTGTACCAAATCTAATATTTTAGCTACATCCCCAACTAAGTAGTCACGAGTTGGATGTTCGGCTACGTAGAGGATAGCATCAGCTACAAGTTTAGGCTCGTAGTAAGGTGGTATCCCGGCAGGCTTTACGCCTAATTTCGTCAGCCCATTGTTCCAGAAGGGACTGTTGATCACTGCTGGCTTTACACTTGTGACGCTGATAGGCCATTTTTCATGTTGCAACTCAACGCGCATGGCTTCGATAAAACCCTCGACCCCGTGCTTGGCTGCCGAGTAAGCACTTTGGTAGGGGAGCGATCGCGTACCTTCCACAGAAGAGACATGGATCAGTGCCCCCCCTCCCTCACGCTTCAGATGGGGTAAGGCTGCCATTGCACCATACACCTGTCCCATGAGATCGACATCAATAACATGCTTAAACTCTTCTGGTGTTGTATTGTCGAAAGTGGCAAAGATGCCGATGGCGGGGACATGTACCCATGTATCGAGTCGCCCGTAAACTTCCACAGTTTTATCTGCGATCGCCTTAACTTGGTCAAATACTTCCACATCGGCCACAATATAAGTTGCCTCACCGCCAAAGCTGCGAATCTCCTCCACTAAAGACTTTAGCTTCGACTCACCGCGAGCGGAGACTACCACTTTTGCCCCGCGTCTAGCAAACTCAAGAGCTGTAATTCGTCCGATACCACTGGAGGCTCCAACGACGGAAACAACCTGCTGATTGATTGGCTTTAATTTCATAAGTGTTACTCCTTAAAAGGGATTGGGGATTGGGGATTGGGTACTGGGGATTGGGAATTAAAATTCATTCCTAGAGTCCCTAGTCCCCAGTTCCATTCACAAATGACAAGCAAGAAACTGGTTCAATGCGTCGGTAAATAATTCAGGACGCTCGACTTGGGGTAAGTGCCCGCAATTGGGTATCAAAGCTAGGTGTCCTTGCTTTAGACGGCTGACTGCATCTTGAGCTTGATAATTCGGCAAAACTAAGTCATTAATACCCCATACAACCAGGGTCGGCATCTCTACCTTTGGTAGGTAGTCGAGTACTATCTGCTTCTGTCCTAATACATATATTTGAGAACGCAGTATAGATAAATTTGCTTCTAAAAAGCCTGGAACAAGCCCCAGCCGCTCTTGTTCTGCTAGCCATGTGTTGGGAACTTGCAAGGGATTAGCAAAAAGCAACGCCGCCCGTGACCACGCCCTTTGCTTCGCGCCCAAAGGTGTTTGGCTCCAGGCGATCGCTAACTCTCCGTACAAGGGCAAAGTCAAATTTGACAGAAGTGGGTTGACGAATTGGCTAAATCCTATACTGTCTACCAGTACTAATGCTGGTACACGTTCGGGATTTGACAACGCAAAGCGTAGAGCAATCAAACCACCTAAGGAATTGCCTACGAGTACTGCCCGTTGAATTTCTAAAGCGTTGAGAAAATCGGCTAAGAATTCTGTCAAAAATTCCAGCGAATATTCACGCTTGGGTTTAGCACTATCCCCAGCACCTGGGAAATCTACGGCTATAACACGATGTTTAGTTCCTAGAGCAGATATTACCCAAGACCAATCAACAGCGCTATCACCGACTCCATGTATCAGAACTAACGGTGGATCATCATTACCCCCTGTCAAATAGCGAATATTGAGTTCATTTACATCTATTTGCCGCTTTTCAAATCCCATGTTCACAGTTACTCCCATTTAAATTTGTCATTTATTAAAGATTGGAATTTAAATTCCTAATCCCCCCAATACCCCATCCCCTACTCATGTGTGATGAGCGCCGTTAACTCGTACAACTGTACCAGTAACGTAGCTGCTGGCTATTGGCGAGAGCAGAAATGCTACTGCCCAAGCAACCTCTTCCGGTTTCCCAAAGCGAGACAGAGGAATCTCAGACAAAATCCGTTGCTTGACTTTATCTGAAATCGGGGTGAGCATATCAGTCTCAATAAATCCCGGTGACACAGTATTAGCCCGCACTCCGTAACGCGCCGCTTCTAGAGCCAGAGATTTTGTCAAGCCAATCGTTCCTGCCTTGGATGCTGCGTAGTTTGTCTGGCCGAGATTTCCTCGTTCGCCGGAAATTGAAGTGATACAGACAACAGAGCCAGAATGCCGTTCGTACATCTTGGGAATAACGGGTTTTAAGGTGTTGTACACTCCTTTCAAGTTAGTGTCAATTACTGCATCCCAGTCTGCCGTTGTCAGTTTTGGGAAAAAATTGTCTCGCGTAATTCCAGCATTAGCCACAACCCCGTAGATTGGGCCAAGTTTCTCTTCAACCTTTTGTGTCACTGCCTCCATAGCTGCTTTATCGGTGACATCGGCTGAGATTGCCAAACTCCCCATCTGCGGATTGTAATCGCTGCGGTAGGTGTAAGCTACTTTAGCTCCCAACTCCAAAAGCAGATTGACGATCGCAGCTCCGATTCCCCGATTACCGCCAGTTACCAAAACCACTTGATCTTCCAATCCCAAAGATGCCATAAGTTAAACCAATTCAAAATTTCACAACAGTTAAAATAATTCGTATTTGGCACTCTTAATTACGAATTACGTTAGCGTAGCGGTAGCGAGTCCGCGAGCGTCATTACGAACTACGAATTATCTCAGCCTCTCCAGTGCGATCGCAGTACCGCCACCAGTCCCGTGACAAACTGCTGCCAATCCAAACTGCCCGTTTTGCTGCTGCAAAGCGTTGAGTAGTGTTACTAAGATTCGCGCTCCTGAAGCCCCAATGGGATGCCCTAAAGCGATCGCCCCGCCATAGACATTTAATTTTTCATAAGGAACGCCCAACTCCCGATTGAACAATACATTGCTCAGAGCAAAGGCTTCGTTGTTTTCAAACAAATCAAAATCGTAAATTTTCATTTTGAGTTTGTCTAAAAGCTTGTTCACTGCCAAGATGGGAACTTCGGGGAACCGCCAAGCTTCTCCTCCTGTCCATACTCCACCAATCAACCGTGCTAGAGGATTGAGTTGGTAGCGTTCTACTGCTGTTTTACTTGCCAAAACTAGAGCTGCCGCTCCATCGGATATTTGACTGCTGTTACCAGCCGTGAACACCCCATCTGATCTGAAAGTAGGCTTCAGCCCAGCAAGAGTTTTTAAAGTAGTTTCGGGGCGAATTCCTTCATCTTGATCTACAACTTGTAAACCTTTCTTACCTGCAATCTCAATTGGTACAATCTCTTCTTTAAACAAGCCTTGCTCAGTCGCTTGGGCTGCTCTAGCTTGGGAAAAGAAAGCTACTTCA
The DNA here is from genome assembly GCF_020829685.1 of Nostoc sp. CHAB 5715. Classification (GTDB taxonomy): domain Bacteria; phylum Cyanobacteriota; class Cyanobacteriia; order Cyanobacteriales; family Nostocaceae; genus Nostoc. The sequence goes on from NZ_JAIVFR010000150.1 coordinate 3,703, forward strand.
TCCAACTCATCCCGCGTAATTTGGTAAGCAGTTGCCAGTTGTTCTGCTTGCTCTCCCATCGTTTCGCCACTGATGGGATCGGTGAGTCCGTCATGCAGTAAAACATCGGTGAGTTGTTCTGGTGAACCTAATAAGGATTTGTAGCCCCATCTAGCTCGTTGCGATAGCAAAAAACCTGTCTGGGACATAGATTCCATGCCTCCAGTCAGTACCATTTGGGCATCACCAGAACGAATAGCGGTAACGCCGTTAATCGCACTCATCATTCCCGATGAACACACCATATTTACTGCATATCCGTTCACCTTCTGCGGAATTCCAGTTTTGAAAGCTGCTTGACGAGGTAATGATTGCCCATGTCCGGCGCTAAGTACATTACCAAAAATATACAAGTCTAAAGCTTCTCCTGATACTCCCGCTCGTTCCAAGGCTGCACGCATGGCGATCGCACCTAAGTCTACTGGAGACAAATCTGCCAAGACACCTCCAAATCTACCAAGCGGTGTGCGTACTGCTGAGACAATATAAGCTTCTTCCATACTTCTCATCACTTTAGGGAATTAAAAATTGAAAATAATGAAACAACTTTGAATTTTAAATCAATTATTATTTCTAACTTCTCAGGACTTACGCAAAAACTCTCTGCAACTCTTATTCCTTCTCCTGTCGGAGACGCCAAGGGCGAACGTGTCCTTCGTGCCTTCTCTGCGAGACGCACTCGCGTTCGCGGTTCGTTATTCCGTGACTCATGCGTAAGTCCTATTCTGTAAAAAATTGCTTTTGCTTGAATGATTTATTTTGCTAAAATAAACATATTAAAGACTGTAATATTAATTTATAATATTTTTAATATCAATAAATCATTCTTTAGAAGTAAATGGGATTTTGTATAAAAAAATATAAGTATTAATATAAATAGACAGCATAAACACCATTCAAGAGGAGTAAATATAATAATGGATTTTTTCAATACTTTTGAGCAGTTTTTCAGACCGTTCAACGAAGCCTAGAGGATGCTTTTTAATCAGGGCTATTTCATTCTCATCTAGCCCGCCTCAGAATGAATTCTGAGTCTAATAGCGAAAGTCATCTAAAGATGACTGAGGAAAGGTTCTAGCCCGTTTTAACGGACTTTAGCTATTAGCCTAGAACTTTAGTTCTGGGCGGTTTATGTATACAATGAAATAGCCCTACTTTTCAATAACTGGGAATCTACAATTATTCTCGCGCCTTCAGCCAATCGGCAATTGTTGGCGGTAGGTCTTTTTGAACTTTGCTGCTCACATACATACCAATATGTCCAACTGGAAACGATCGCACTGTATAATCAACACTGCCAACATATTTCTCAAGAGCTAAAGATGATGCCGGTAAAACTAGATGATCCTGTTCGGCATAAATGTTTAAAATTGGGATGTGGATATTCCCCAAATCTACTCGCTTATTGCCAATCTCAATTTGACCTTTAATTAATTTGTTTTCTTGATAGAAGTCCTTAATAAATTGTCGAAAAGTCTCTCCAGCTTGATCTGGACTGTCAAAAATCCACTTTTCCATGCGGAGAAAATTGAGCAGCTTGTCCTCATATTCAACAATCTCCAGTAGATCAATATACTTTTTGACACCCAACTGAAAAGGCTTCAGCATTACGAAGACAAAGTTGAGAAAGTTGCCAGGAATGTTACCTAAAGTGTCAACTAGAAGATCCACATCTAATGCTTGTTTCCCTAAACTGCTTCCACTCCATACATTGAGAAGTCCTTCATTGATGTGAAAATCGACTGGCGTAACCATAGTAATTAGGTTTTTTACCTTTTCTGGGTAAAGGGAACTGTAGCAAAGACTGAAGGTTCCCCCCTGACAAATTCCCAATAAGTTAATCTGCTCTAAGTTGTGGCGATCGCGGATGATATTTACACAGTTATTGATATATCCATTGATGTATTTATCAATACTGAGCCAGCGATCGTCTTGGTTAGGATATCCCCAGTCAATCAAGTAAACATCTAGACCAAGGTTGAGTAAATTGGCAACAAGCGATCGCCCCTCTTGTAAATCTACAATGTAGGGACGGTTAACTAAGGCATAAACAATTAGGATCGGAATATTAAACAACTTATCCACCTGGGATTGGAAGTGGTATAGTACTACCTTGTCTTCCCGGTAAACCTCTTGCTTAGGTGTCACCCCAATCTGAATCTCTTGTTCGCGCAGGCGGTTGAAGATATCTACGCTATTAACTAGCTTTTCGATTAGCTCGATAGACTCGTGCATCGTTTCCTGATAACATTTTGGATGAGAAAAACGAAAGTTCAAGCCTTAGAAAAATATGGCAGTGCTTTTACCCAAATAAGGGTTTTTGAGAAACTAAAAGCACTACCATACATTTTGCTGAGGATCATGTTATATCTGAAATTTCAATGTCATCAAAAAACAAAAATGTCCTGTTTCAATAAATAGGATTAGAACCGAATAAGCCCGTAATAAGCGCTTACAGCAGCTAGGATAATTGTTAAAACTCCCAGTGTTGTGCTAAGTAGAAATTGCACAGAGGTTTTTTTATTGAGAGCTTCTTTACTTCCACCTTCAAGTGTCGTCCGTTCGGTATTGTTAGAATTGCTTATTTTGTCAGTGTTCATGGCTCTTATCTTATTTGATTACTTATTACAATTTGGCCTCTAATCCCAAAAATCACATCTAGCTTTAGGACTAACAAAAAAGGTAGAAATAACTAAATGAAATTAAACCTTGTTTTCATCCACCTGATTACAAATCGGCACCTCAAGCTTCTTGCGAACTCCTTCTAGCAGCTGTTGTTGTTCGAGCCAAAACTTCATGCCTACCCTCAAGAATTTCCCTTGAATTGCCTGGGCATCCTCTGAACGGAACTTCTGTGCAAATTCTCGGTCAAATATACTACTCCAGACTTCCAAAAACTGTCGCAAATTCTCAATTGCTTCACCCTTGGCTTGGTAAGAGGCTAACTCCCGTGTCAGTTCCGAAAATGCTTTTACCCAAATATCTGCCAGCAGTAACTGATAGTCAAAGCTAGCTTGGGATAGCTGGATTAAAGCATCAAATGTTTTCAGGAGTTGGTCGATTTCACAGGTATGCTGCTGTCTGCCCATCAGGTTTACTCCGTTATTTTTCCTAAGATAACCCGCACAATAAACGCTATAAGAATTCGTTAAAAATTCTGATTCAATGCACAGATATAGCAACACCTGTGAAAAACATTTTTGTTTGAACAAAGCGCTAATTTACCCCACCATTTGAAGCCTGCGGGGAATCATAAACGCCCCAATATTCAATACCCTGATCGCGTAATATCGGTTCGGCGCGGTGAATTTCTTCTTCTGAGCCTTCTAGTATGAGCAAATAATAACTCTGCTGGAGGCGATCGCTATAAACTCTGGCTCTATCTTCAGGAATGCCTAAATCACCTAATGCCTTTAGTAAATTCTGATTTGCTGCGGCTCCCACAGCAACACCTGCAACACTACTAACTAATGCTACACCTACAGAACCTGCTGCTAGCACGGCTCCTAAACCGGGAAGTGCCAGACTACTCAAACCAGCTAACACGCTACCCCAAGTAGTTGCTGCCAGTGTCTCTCTTACTGCTCCGGTTGAATTGACTTCTTGATCGCCGATGCGATCGCTTATTTGGGTTTCGCTAAGGTGTTCCCCCTGCTCTACATCTTTAGCAATGACAGAAACTTTTTCCATAGGAAAGTTTGCAGTTTTCAATTCATTAATTGCTTCCTCTATCCCTTGAGAATTAGCAAATACTCCTAATGCACGTATTGTGTTTTTAGTTATCATATTTTTCTCCTTCGCAATTGGATTAGTGCGTCCATTTATAACCTCGGCATTAAACTTTATATCACCCGTAGGTTAAGTACTAAGACGCTACTAAGTTGTTCTTTATTGATTTCCCCCAAGGTGGGGATAAATATAAGCGAAGATTTAGCGAACCAAGTGGAGTACGTCACGTACTAAGCTATTGCCAGCCAAATCCCAAAGTAGGTAAGAAACAAAGCCAATCATCGCTAAACGCCCATTCCACAGTTCTTGTTGAGGATTCCACCCAAAAATCCAAGCATTGCGATCAACACCGTTATAGGCTTTAGCTTCAGTAGATAATTCAATCGCTTTGTTAGTTTCAGTTGCCATTGTAAATATTCCTTAATAACTCTACTACACCCACATATTAGTTACTATTACGGTCGCAGTTCTCTGTCTATTGGGGAATATAAAAGTGCCACAGGAAGTATCTGTAAGCATTTTATAGACTTTTGATCCTTTCGGCTAAGAAGCATCAGGAACTTACTCAAGAAACCTCACAAAATCTCATCTGTCGTCGTTTACCTACTTCAGACTCAACTTTGAAATCATGCAATTTCCTGATGCTATTTACTTTTTTTACAAACAGCCTCTTAATCTAATTCATTCCTCAAGACAGATGCGAAAGCAGATTTAATTGAACCTCCTGCTTCCTTGATTTTCTGGGCAATGGGTTGCTCATTATGCAAAAACACACGCGCACAGTTGCGTCCCGGCAAACCGGAAATTGAACCACCCGGATGAGTTCCAGCACCAGTAAGATACAAGTTATCAATTGGTGTTTTGTAGTTAGCTAATTCCGGCAACGGACGGAAGCAAAGCATCTGCTCTAAGGTCATATCAATATGGTAATAATTACCTTTGTAAGTCCCTAACCGTTCTCCCAACTCAGCCGGACTTTCGACATGACGGGCGATGATTGAATGTTGAAGATTGGGCGAATACTGCGCCAGTTTATTAATCACCTTGTCTGCAACTTTGTTTTTCAGTTCATCCGTCCAACCCGTACCTTTTAAACCTGTACCCTCTGCACCAGCAATTTGATAAGGAGCAAAAAACTCTATCCATAATGTGTGCTTGCCGGACGGTGCCATCGATGGGTCGAGTCCGGTAGGCATCACCACATACATCGACGGATCTTCATCAGGAATTTTGCCCAGAGTAATCAAACTATGAGCTTGTTCTACATGATTGACGGAATCAGCAATCAGAATAGAACCCATCAGATAATTATCTTGATGATTGTGATGGACAAAGCGCAATGGTTCAGATAAAGCACAATCGATTTTGAGGATGGTTTCATTGTTGTTGATGATGCGGCGGTCTAACCTTTCGCGCAAGTTGCCATCGCTACTATCGACATCGCTACTATCCATTAGTTGCAAGAATAAGCGCTTGGCATCAATACTTGAAATTACACCTTTGTTAGCACGATATTCTTTGCCACCAGCAACCCGCACACCCACAGCTTTACCATTATCTACCAATACTTTTTCTACCTTTTGGTCGGTGAGAATCGTACCACCTTGACTTTTTACCAGCTTCACCAAAGCTTCCACAAGTCCACCACTACCGCCACGGGGTCTTGCCATACCGGGATTATGACGCAACATCATCATCATCGCCCCAAAGGACATAGCTTTTTGTGAGGGAGGGGAACTCAGTTCTGCTGAGAGTCTAGCCAGAGGTGCTTTGAGAAACTCAGAATCGAAATACTCGTTAATATTATCTGTAGCACTGCTGAGTAGGGTACGGACTAAATCAAGGGTTGTGTTAGAGCCACCTAGAAGAGAAAATAAGTCTTGCAGATTATTGAGATTGTAATTACCAGCAATATCAACAATTGATTTGGGTGGTGCATTGAAGAAAGGAGCAATCCCTTTGATGAAGCGCTGCCAAAAATCGGCATATTCAGCGTATTTTTCAGCATCACGCTGACTGTAACGGGCAATTTCCGCACAAGTCTTTTCCACCGACTTATGAGCTAAGAAATACTTGCCATCAGGATTAGGGCAAAAGGCAACTGGATCGCAGCTAAGATATTCCAAGCCGTACTTGTGCAGTTCCAACTCTTGGATGACTGGCCCTAAGAAAATAAACAGATGGTTAATCGCGCAAGGACTAAATTTAAAACCAGGTGCTTCATCAGGCATAAGTTCTTCAGTTGTAGAACCGCCACCGGGGAGCGATCGCCCTTCCAATAACAGGACGCTGTAACCAGCTTTTAGCAGGTAGCCGGCACAAACTAAACCATTATGACCAGCGCCAATAATTACAACGTCATACGATTCCATGAGTGCAACGTGGAGAGTAAAGTATATTCCCCGATATTAGAAAGTGCTGAAGATATCTAAATCTTTCGTGGGTTATAAAATATTTATATATCTAGTATAGCAGTCCTAAATCATTTGTGAAATATTTTTCTCTTTGCTGTCATTAGTCATTAGTTATTTGTCCTTTGTAATCACAAATGACCAAGGACAAATGACTAAGGACGACCATAACAAAATTTTCAC
>NZ_JAIVFR010000151.1 GCF_020829685.1 Nostoc sp. CHAB 5715
TACTATTATGTTGTATTGAAAGACACTGGCAAGGCTGAAGGCAGCGCCAACACTTCCAATTAAAAATATTCCTCCCAACCTCGTCCATATACTGACTGAGGGAAGATATTCGTCGTTTTGGACTAGGCGGAGAAAGTCTGGTTGGGGGTCAATGAGCATGAGCGCTAAAAAACATTTTGGTTCCGTAAATAATCTAGCAAAAAAATCTACCTAGCGTTAGCGTGACGATCAAGATTTAAGGATATCCAAAAAATAAAAGCTCTCTTCTGTTTCAATAATATTTTTGGCAAAAATCTCATAATTTTGGCGCTTTCGCCTTTCAGGGCGAAAGCGACAGCTTTTGCTTTTATTACTGATAAGTCCCTTATCTGTATATACTTAGTATGTAAATACAAGGTTTCTATACAGCTAAATCTAAATAAGAATTAGGCATTTTCATCCGAACATCAAATCTTTATAATTTTTATCTAACATTTTATCTTTTCTTTATTTATTTTTTAAAAAATGATATAGCAGCTACAATTTTTTTATAACTATTTTTCATTTATAAAAGATTAAGTAAATTTACGCTGTTTTATATTAAATTAATTTATATTTCTTCAATTCGATTTTGTATATAAAAATTTTACAAAAATGTTTTTTGCGTAAATATACTTGCTTAATAAGGCAGAATCCCAGCTTTTACTTGTATCAATGTTTTATCAATGTTTTATCAATGCATTTCAATCTACTTTGTATAAAAAATAATTTTTGGTTGCTAGATATATCTTTCATTCCGGGCATTTTCTTTTTTTTCCCAGTATTAACACTTAATAATAGTAACTTATGTATTTTTGGGAAAAATACATCTTTTAGTTCGCCATATTTATACGAATATGAATATTGACGCCTGCGATTTTTTGATAACTAAATTTTTTTCTAATTAAATTTGTATAAAGAAGAACTATGTAGTATCTTTTTTGAAGAGGTGTAATACATATTTCTTAAAAAATTAGTTGCTTGACCTATTGAGCAAGAGTCGTATAATACTTTTAGCGGAACGAAAAAGTAATTAAACATACTCTTTTAATGTTTATATTTATTACTTTGAAGTGACGCGATTTTAACCTCAACAATCAAGCGAGAACTAAGATTATGGAAAGCACATTGTTTACCACATTAACCGTTACCGAAGAAGCCAATTTGTCTGGTGGTAAGAAGTATAAGTCCAAGCCCCCCGAACACAAACCCGAACCCAAGCCCGAACCCAAGCCTACTTACCCTGCTCCTAAATTTATTGTGAACCTTTCTGCGATCATTACACAAACCGCCGTTAATGTTAACAGTGGTGACGTTGAGGGTAACCTGGTTCAAACAGCTGTGAACCAGATCGGAGTCTAGAACTGCGGTTTAGTCGAAGAGAAAGAATAAACGTAAAGACATCAACAATCAAGCGAGAACTAAGACTATGCAAAGCACATTGTTCACTACATTAACCGCTACCGAAGAAGCCAATTTGTCTGGTGGTACGCATAAGCCCAAGAAAAAAGAACACAAACCTGCTCCCGCCAAGCCCGAACCCAAGCCTGCTACTCCCGCTCCTACGATTACTGTGAACCTTCCTGTGGTCATTACACAAATCGCCATTAATGTTAACACTGGTGACATTGGGGGAGACCTGACCCAAACAGCTGCAAACCAGATTGCATGGTATAAAGTTTAGTAGAAGGTAAAGAATAAACGTAAAGACACGATTAACCGCGTCTTTACTGAGGTAAAATGTCTTAAACAAACTAACCTGCTCCAACAGTGTAGTTTGCCTTTTTGCAAGACATTAGCTTTGTTGCTTATCGCAGTTATTCTAGCATTACGTTTATTCTTACCGCATACTTTTGTTGAACAAAGTTAACAAAGTCTATCAACGGTTCCTAGTAGGCAACTGTTGATGGACTTCCTTAATACTTTTGCTAAAGATAATGTTCACCTTGAGTAGTCAAATAGGAAACTAACCGTTGCTATTTAAAAAATCAGCCATATTCATCACAATTTAGTAATGTGTGAACGATAAGGAAACTCTTTTTACCTCACTTACTCAAAATTAATAAGCAAATATGTCTATTCGATTGCAGTAAGCAAACAAACATACGAAAATTTCCGGTGTTTTCTCTGTTGATATACAAAATATAGTCAAAGCAATTACAACTAACTAGAACTAAAGAAGTTATTGAGCTAGTAAGATTAAGAGATTTGTCTTTCCTAGTACAACATATATGGTAATGAGATAGCGGTTCTCAATTGCATGAAATACAGACCTAACCCCCAGCCACTTCCCTGCTAGCGTTGGGGAGTAAGACTCAAACCTCTCTCCTAAAAGGAGAGAGGAATGGAAGTGAGGTTAAAGTGTATTGCTTCCATTCGAGAAACGCTATAGTAAAACTAAACTGTTGGTCAAATTTTTAACCACGCAGGGACAAAACCCTGCTATTTTTTTGAGTTTTTTCACGATGCTATTGGGTATTGGAGTGTTAAATGAAATACCAAGTTGTTACACAACATAGTGAAGAAGATTGTGGAGCTGCTTGTCTTGCTTCCGTTGCCAAACATTACCGACGTAACTTTACACTAAATCGCATCCGGGAAGCGGTAGGCACTGGGCAACTTGGAACAACATTGTTGGGATTGAGGCGAGGAGCCGAGGCACTTGGTTTCAATGCGCGTTCGGTCAGGGCATCAAAAGAAATATTAGACCGAATGAACCAAGCACCACTACCAGCAATCATTCACTGGAAAGGCTACCACTGGGTTGTTTTGTATGGTCAGAAAGGCAAAAAATATGTAATTGCTGACCCAGCCTTTAACATCCGTTATGTCTCTAGAAAAGAATTAACGGAGGCTTGGTCAGATCAAGTCATGCTTTTACTAGAGCCAGATTCGGTTCGCTTTTATGCTCAACCGGATGATAAAGTCAACGGTATTTGGCGCTTTGCGCGGCGGGCATTGCCTTATGGGGGTATAATATTCGAGGCTTTTCTCTGTGCTATATTTATCGGTCTGCTTTCGTTAACTTCTCCTTTCCTGCTTCAAATTCTAACGGATGATGTACTAGTCCGAGGAGATACCCAGCTTCTTGTTGGTGTAATTATTGCGGTTGTAGTGATGAATTTGGTGTCAAGTAGTTTGCAACTAGTTCAATCTAACCTGATTGCCAATTTTGCCCAACGGCTTGAGTTAGGGCTAATTCTGGAATTTGCCAGGGCAATCTTGCGGCTGCCTCTGGCTTACTATGAATCACGTCGCAGTGGCGAGATTGTTAGCAGATTGCAAGATATTCAACAAATTAATCAGCTAGTTGCTCAAGCAGTTATCAGTCTGCCTAGCCAATTATTTATCGGACTGATTTCTTTGGGTTTTATGGTGTTCTATAGCTGGAAACTCACCTTTGTTGCCGTCGTGGTTGCTATTGTGATGAGTTTATCTACGGTGGTTTTCTTGCCGACACTTCAACAAAAAATCAGAAGTATGTTGGTCTTAGACGCGGAAAACCAGGGTGTTCTCGTTGAAAGCTTTAAAGGAGCGCTGACACTCAAAACTACTACTGCTGCTCCTCAATTTTGGGAAGAATTTCAGAACAGATTTGGTCGGCTCTCAAATCATACATTTCGCACAATTCAGATTGGAATTATTAACAGCACCTTTTCTGGGTTAGTTTATGCTATTGGCAGCATTAGTTTGATTGGTTTCGGCAGCACCCTAGTTATTAGTAAGGAACTCAGCATCGGTCAACTGCTGGCATTTAACGGGATGAATGGGAGTTTTTTGGGATTAATCGGTGCTGTGCTTGGATTTATAGATGAATTCATGCGTGCCAAAACTGCCACGGAACGCTTAACAGAAGTTATCGATTCCACACCTGAAACTCCAAGCGATAGTACCAAACCCTTTGCTAAAATTCCTAGTGATGCTGATATTATTTGCAAAAACCTAAACTTTCACTACGCTGGCAGGCTAGAGCTACTGGAAGATTTTTCCCTGACAATTCCGGGCGGTAAAGTTGTTGCCCTAATTGGTACATCCGGCTGTGGAAAAAGTTCTCTTGCTAAACTGATAGCCGGATTATATACACCTAATTCTGGCAATATCCGCTTTGGCATTTATAATATGCAAGACCTAGCTCTTGATTGTTTGCGGCAACAAGTTGTTCTCGTTCCTCAAGATGCTCATTTTTGGAGTCGCACAATTATTGAAAACTTCCGCTTAGGTTCTCCTCACCTCACCTTTGATCAAATTGTCAAGGCTTGCCAAATTGCTGAGGCAGATGATTTTATTAGTAGACTACCTGAAAAATATCAAACTGTATTAGGTGAATTTGGATCAAATATTTCTGGTGGACAACGGCAAAGACTGGCTTTAGCAAGAGCTATTGTTAACGATCCACCAATTTTGATTTTAGATGAATCAACTGCTGGACTCGATCCGGTTAGTGAAGCTCAAGTTTTAGATCAACTGTTGTCCCACCGCAAAGGTAAAACTACGATCTTGATTAGCCACCGTCCCAGAGTAATTACCCGTGCTGATTGGATTGTTTTGCTCAATCAAGGCAAGTTACAAATTCAGGGGACAGTAGAAGATTTGCGTGCCCAACCAGGAAACCATTTAGACTTTTTAACTCCTTAATTACTCACAGTTATAATTAGTGGTCTGTTTTGTCATAGTGAAACTGTCACACTCACCGACATCCCGCCTTGAACTGAAGTTCAGCTATGAGATAGGACTTACGCACTGTACAAAAAGACTATAGCAATCCGATTTGATTTTTGAACTTATTTGCGTAGGCAGGGAGTAGGGAGTAGGGAGTAGGGAGTAGGGAGTAGGGAGTAGGGAATCAGCCCTTTCGAGTTGTACGGAGTTTTTTCAAAAATCAAATAGGAGTCCTATATGTTGTGTATCAACGTAAATATAGCAATCCTAAATCATTCGTGAAAAGTTAGATCCCCGACTTCTTAAAGAAGTCGGGGATCTGGACACTGCGAATTTTCACAAATCAGATAGGATTGCTATAGGTTGTTTCAGCTGTCAAGACATGATGGGGTTGGGGATGGGGTAAAGCGTATGTGGGACAAGCGCTTGAGCTTAAGTTGACACCAATGGCGAGACGCCCACCCTACAAGAAATAGTTGAGTATTTTTTTATTTGGAAGTCCCTTAACCCAACCTTGTATCTTAGACCGTCGGGAAGGGGGTTAGGTTAATCGTTAGCTTTTCCAGATGGCATGAATTGTCAGACACCAGGCCAGGGCAAACGCATCATGTCAACAAGATACTTTGATTCTCAATAAGCTGGAAAATAATCGCATTAATCGCTGCTTATTGACATAGATTTAGGCGATCGCTTTGAGCCTGGGAAACTAAACCAAACGAAAAATCCTGATTTTTTCGTCGGTTCTCAACCTTGGTTGTGATCAAGAGTCTCAAGCATTCCTTTGATGAACTCAAAGCTAAAGCCAAACAAGTTATCATTTTTACTAAAGTTTTTGAAGATAAATCTGCTGTTCTAATTTGTATTAAAAACAACAATTTCACTCTCTTTCTTTTATTATTTAAAATATCAAAATCAAAAACCTTTATTTTATGTATATACGTAAATATACTGATGCATTTATGCGGACTAGCTGAGAAACTGAAGTGTTGCAAGAATAACCAAAACCTATATGTCTTTTTTGTTTCTTAGCTATGACTGAGAGATTACAATTTTCCAAAACAGGGCTTAATTGTCAGGAAAATAAGATATTTGTACTTAGGTATTCATAAAAACTTATTTAATAAAATCTTTCCCATATATATACCTGTCGTTAAGAAGTATTAAGAAATTCTGATTAAAGAATATTGCAATAGCTTGATTTAATTGCTAACGTGTGTATGACAACGATGCTGATGAGCGCTCTGATCTAGGAGAAGTAAAATCTATGAGCTATATGCATTCAGCCAAGTCTGTTAGGCTTTGACAGGTTAAAAACGATAAATTTCTGCCTCGTATAGACAATTATGAGGGATTGCAGATTAACCAAGAAATATCTCGTTGCTAAAGGCTTAGTTTCAGTTTGATTTCAATTGCAATTGATTATTTGTCTTACCTTGAGCCGACAAGCGAGTAGCTCTTAATTGTGTGTTTCGGCAATAACGAGGAGTTTGGTAAGACTTAAATTTTGGAGGATAAAACCAATGGAGATTCAAGGTAAAGTTGCCCTAATTACAGGGGCTTCGCGTGGGATTGGACGAGCGATCGCACTCGAACTAGCGCAAATCGGCATCAAGCGGCTGATATTGGTAGCACGCGATCGCCAAAAGTTAGTCGAGGTAGCTAACGAAATCGAGGCGATGGGAACAGAAGCTGCGATCGTGGCATTAGATTTGACGCAAACAATTGAAGTAAATATCGCTGTTGCCCAACTGTGGCGCAATTACGGACAGATTCACCTGCTGGTTAATTGTGCGGGAGTCGCATACCAAAGCTCGTTTTTGCAATCTAAAATGCCCCAAGTTCAAGAAGAACTCTCTGTGAACTTGTTAGGGATGTACAACCTCACGAGTCTGATAGCTAGACGCATGGCCAGCCAAAGGCAAGGGACAATCGTCAATGTATCGAGTCTGATGGGGAAAGTGGCTGCACCGACGATGGCGACTTACTCAGCTACCAAGTTTGCCATCTTAGGATTTACCCAAGCCTTGCGCCAGGAACTAGCTGATTACAATATCCGAGTCATTGCATTACTGCCTTCTTTGACAGACACAGATATGGTGCGCGACTTAAAATTATTTCGCTGGGTGATCCCCATGACTCCCCAACAAGTGGCTAAAGCGCTCGTCACCGGAATGCAAAATGATTCACCAGAAATTTTAGTCGGATGGCAAAGTCATTTAGCTGTATGGTGTCAACGCCTTGCTCCCTGGTTGCTAGAGCTAATTTTACGAATAGCAACTCCGCCAGCATCAACGAAACAACAGCCGAGTCAAAAACTGAAAAAGCTAATGCCGAAACTGAATTTTTGATGGTTTGTTCTGGACAAGAACATGATTTATGGCGTGTCTGCCTGCACATAAATCCTAAATTTTTTAGCGCATCACCTACCCTACTGGGATCAATAGACATCTCCAGAAATTAATTATGCGTTACCATAAATAGTCGCCCCTAGAACTAACAGAATTTCTACCAAAGCTGCGATCGCCACCGGAAAGGGCGGGTACGCGATCGCGCCATAATGATTTGAGTTCCAATAAGAAACAGGGCTGATAAAACGGTAATTACTGAAGGGAAAAAAGGTCGGTGAGCGTCGTTGTTATCTAGTGGTAAATCTAAAAGAGAGTGTAGCACCATACTGGTAAAGCCAACTTCAATCAACTGCCAACTCAAGACATGGGCAATCAATATCCCAAGCAACGCCAGAGGAATCGAATGAAACGTACTGACAATAGCTTGCCAAAAAGGTTGATAATAGACTTCTGACCAAATGTGGCGTGTCGGCAGATGATAAACAAACTTCATTAAGAAGTAGAACACAAAGATGGGAATATCTGGTAAGACTGCGCCGATCACAATTGCCGGACTTGCCTGAGTTCGTAGTTGTTGATTGAAAATGACCAAATTGAGAGAATAGCGTGACTTGGGGTATTCATTGTATATATGCTGAGTCAAGTGCTATTAGAGACTGATGCGAGATTTTTAGATATAACTCATATTGGAGCAACCAGAAATGCTTTCCTTCCCCACAACTCTTAGTAATTTGCCCGAAATCATTGATGGCTTGCCAAATATATCTGGTTGGGAAACAGAGGTTCTCTCTGTAGTTAACCATAATCAGTCGGTATTTTTACCAACAACAAATATCCGCTTAGAAGATGTAAATGCTGTGTTTGCGATCGCCTTACACATGCACCAACCAACTATACCTGCTGGAAATGGTGGTACACTCATTAGCAATCTGCAATATATGTTTGAACATCCTAATGAAGGGGATAACCACAATGCAGATCCTTTTGCCCATTGTTACAGCCGCATGGGAGATTTTATCCCCGAACTTGTAAATCAAGGTTGTAATCCCCGTGTGATGTTGGATTACTCAGGTAATCTTCTGTGGGGACTGCGGCAAATGGGACGCGGTGATGTTCTCGATAATCTCAAACGTATTACTTGCGACCCAACCTACCAACCTTATGTAGAATGGCTGGGTACAATGTGGGGTCATGCAGTTATTCCTTCCACACCAATAGCAGATATTAAATTGCATATCATCGCATGGCAACATCACTTTGCGGCAATTTTTGGCTGGGAAGCATTAGCGCGAGTTAAAGGATTTTCGCCCCCAGAAATGCATCTACCAAATCACCCTGACGCTCTCTTTGAATTTGTGAAAGCGCTAAAAGAATGTGGATATCGCTGGTTACTCGTTCAAGAACATTCTGTAGAAACAATTAGCGGTCAATCTCTTACCCACAAACATTTACCACATCATTTGATTGCCCGCAATTCTCAAGGCGAAACAATTAGCATTACAGCCTTAATTAAAACCCAAGGTTCGGATACTAAATTAGTTGCACAAATGCAACCTTATTATGAAGCCAAAACATTATTAAAACAACAGATTGGGAGTGCTTTTGTACCACCAATAGTTAGCCAAATTGGAGATGGTGAAAATGGTGGCGTGATGATGAATGAATTTCCTAGCGCCTTTAAACAAGCTTGGTGGGATATGGTCAATAACGGCGGAGGTAAATCAGGTATAGTCGGGATGTGTGGTACAGAATATTTAGAATTAATCGAAGCTGCTGGATGCAAACCTGAAGACTATCCAACTTGTCAGCCAGTGGGACAACATCAGATTTGGGAGCGAGTTTTACCAGATAATTGTCAACCTGAAGCTGTAGAGAATGCCATTCAAAAATTAAAGCAAATAAACTCTAATTTTCATTTGGATGGAGCTTCGTGGACAAATCATATCAGTTGGGTAAAAGGATATGAAAATGTGTTGTCACCCATGTATCAACTAAGCAGTTTATTCCATCAAAAATTTGATCCATTACAGCAATTTGACTCAGCAGAACCTGTTACCAGACAATCTCATTACCGTAACGTTCTTTTACATAACCTTTTGTTGCAAACCAGTTGTTTTCGTTATTGGGGACAAGGTGCTTGGACTGATTATGCGCGGGAAATTTATCAACGTGGCGAAAATTTATTGCAGATAAATTGAACTGGGGACTGGAAGCTAGTACAATAGACCTCTTGCTTGAAGAAGAACCCAGAAGTCAGAATTCAGGAATCAGAATCAATACTTCGGCTACGCTCAGGACAAGCTCAGGACAAGCTCTCCCAAGGCTCAGTGCATCGCCTAAATTTATTTATGGTTACTGAGTTTACGGTGAGCATCTCGGCTCCGCTCAATGGAACCGCAGTCGAACTGCGTAGCCGAAGTATGGGGATCAAAAATGTTTGAATACTTCGACAAGCTCAGTACAAGTTTTGAATACTTCGGCTACGCTCAGGACAAGCGAGCGTACAAGTTTTGAATACTTCGGCTACGCCCTTCTCTACGAGAGGCTGCGCCAACGGCTACGCTCAGGACAAGCGAGCGTACAAGTTTTGAATTCGGAGCGAAGCGACGTGACCTTGCTTATTATCCCAGTGTCAAAAAACACAACACTAATTTAGCAAATCAGGTTCTTCGCGCACAATTCTGTCGTAAAGGGGCTGGAAGCCGAACCACCCACTTGTATGTGACCCCACTTGAGTTTGTGTTAAACGGGCTGTTTCATGTTTGATAGTAGTGGGTCTACCCGCAGCTTCTGCCAGTAGTTGGGCTTGGCACGATCGCTCTAAGTTAATGTACCAATAGGCAGCTTCATCTACCGTATGTCCCACAGTTAAAATGCTGTGGGACATACGGTAGATGAAGCTGCCTATTGGTACATTAACTTAGAGCGATCGTGCCAAGCCCAACTACTGGCAGAAGCTGCGGGTAGACCCACTACTATCAAACATGAAACAGCCCAGCGAGCGCGCTGAAGTTGAGACAATACCCGACCAAGAATACG
>NZ_JAIVFR010000152.1 GCF_020829685.1 Nostoc sp. CHAB 5715
CGAATGTGCAGCAGTATGAATAACTGCTGTTGGTTTGACATCACTAAATATGCGCTGCAATTCCTGAAAATCTGTTAAGTTCACTTTTAGCATTTTGATGCCAGGAATCTCTAAAGAATGGGAAAAATAAGTACCATAAACTTCCCATTCTTGTTTTGCAAGCTGGCAAAGATGCCATCCTAAAAAACCACTTGCTCCGGTAATTAACAATTTTTTCATGTTTAATTGTAAACCGCTCAAGAAAAAATATTTGTTATAGCAAGCTTATATTCTACACTGAGTGGTGGTTATAAAATACTATTGAAGTAATTCTTGAAACTGCTTTTCATTACGCACTTTGCGAAAGTCTGGGTCAGTTTTTGCTAACTTCTTGTATTTATCAGGAACAAACTGGATTGCTTTATCTAGATTCTCAATTGCTAATTCGAGATTGTTTTGTAATGCATAAGAGCAAGCTTTGTTGTAATATGCTTGGTGCAAATCTTGCTTAATGGCGATCGCTCTATTATAAGATGCGATCGCATCTTGGTAGCGGTGTAGCTTTGTCAGAGCAATGCCTCGGTTAATTAAGGCTTCATATTTGTCGGGTTGGATAGCGATCGCTTTGTCGTAGGATGCAATAGCGTCTTGGTAGCGTTGCAACGATGTTAAGGCTATGCCACGATTATACCAGGCTTCATATTTGTCGGGTTGGATAGTGATCGCTTTGTCGTAGGATGCGATCGCATCTTGGTAATGTTGCAACGATGTTAAGGCTATGCCACGGTTAATCCAAGCTTCAGGACTCTTAACTTTGATGGCGATCGCTTTATCATAAGCTTTTATTGCATCTTTGTAACGTTGTCCATCTAATAAATTATTACCTTGATGAAAGAAATATTCTGCTTTCTGGGTAGCCTTCGCTTCTATGAAAAGCTGGGTTACATTACTTTCTTGCACAACTTTTGTAGTATTTTCTGTTGATGAGTTTGCCCCACCACTACAGCCAAATGCGAAGAAAACTATCAAGCCAGATGCAACCAAGTAGCGCCGAAAAACCATGCTGTACCTACAAAATTTCTAAGATGATGTTAAAAGCTGTTTGTTTTATAAGTATTATCAAAATCCCCTACTTTTTACCCATTAATTTCCTTATATTCTAAAAAATAACTTTGTTGATAATGCATATAAGCTTATCAAACTCAAGCGTATGCTACATTATCATATTAGATACACGTAAAGCAATTGCTTAGGGCCTATTTCACTCGAAAAACAATAATTTGTGTTGCTATAGCAATCTGTGCAGGAGTTACAAACAAAAAGATCCCCGACTTTTTCAATAAGTCGGGGATCTGAGCCTCTCGGTGGAGAGGGAATCAAATAGGATTGCTATATACGTTGCTTCGGCGTAGCCCGTCGTAGACATCCCACTTGTGTGGTAATTTCCGTTTTAATGAACAAGGGTCTTAAGATGGACTATATAAAGATTTATAACTGATTTTCACAATTACTCGAACTAAGTATAATATCTCTATTGTATTCGTAGCGAATGAAATTAGTTAAAACTCTGCGTTACTTTGCGTTTCCTTTGCGCTTCTCTGCGTTTAAAAATCTTACGATTTGACGCAAAGCTGTACTAAAACCAAATTTCAAATAAGAGCATTGTTGCAGAATCTAAAGGATTGTAACCATGAAAAAAACCTTCTTTACACTAGCAATAACCCTATCAGCGCTTCCTATATCTATTTCTACGTCAATTAATCCTGCGATCGCACAATCAACTCCTGTTGAACCGACTGTTTCAATACGAGCATTTAATTTTCCTAATTTCTATGTTCGTCATCGCAATTTCCTTGGCGAAATTAGTTCCATTTCAAGTTCTCTAGACAGAGCAGATGCAAGATTTAGAGTAAGGTCGGGGTTAGCGTCTTCTAACTGTGTTTCATTTGAATCCTCAAATCTTCCAGGATACTATTTAAGACATCAGAATTTGAGAATTACATTAGCTCCTAATGACAATACTGCGCCGTTCAGAGATGATGCAACCTTTTGTATAAAACCAGGTTTAGCAAGTTTAACAAATGTTTCTTTTAGTTCATATAATTTTCCTAATTACTACATACGCCACAAAAACTTCGAGCTATATATTGACCCGTACAGCACTAATAGCTTCTTTTTAAACGATGCCACTTTTACACTAGTAGTACCGTTCGCTCCATAGCTAGAGTAGGTTTGAAGATGATTGTGGTAAATAGGGTGCATCCCAGTTTTTATTTTTTAATGAGAAAATAATTGTCATTGCGAGGAGGAACGACGAAGCAATCGCATGGACTCGCTCTGAGTTGGAGGATTTTGTGATTGCAACTCTAAGAGACGCACTCGCGTTCGCAACGCTTGCAATGACATGCAAAAAAGTGGGATGCTCCCTAGTAAATATGGCGGGAAGGCATACATCTATTTTTGACTTTTGCAAAAAGCCTATTAAATGTATGCCTTGGTGATAATATACTTTGTCTGTACAACGCTTAACTAATCCCAAACACTGACTCGACAGTTGACTTAATCGAATCCCGCGCATCCTTCAAAGTTTGACTAATGGGATGCTTTGCTTGCAAAAATGCACGCGCACAATTGCGTCCCGGCATTCCCGAAATCGAACCACCTGGATGAGTCCCTGCACCAGTCAAAAATAGATTCTCAATTGGCGTTTTGTAGTTGGCTATTTCTGGCAAGGGACGGAAGAATACCATCTGATCTAGGGTCATGTCAACATGGTAATAATTTCCTTTGTACGCACCTAATCTTTCTCCTAGTTCTGCTGGACTTTCTACACGACGAGCAATAGTTGCATTCTTGACATTGGGTGCATAGTCTGCTAGTTTATCAATCACCCTATCTGCAACTTTGTTTTTCAATTCATCTGTCCAACCAGTACCTTTTAAACCAGTGCCTTCTGCACCAGCAATTTGATAAGGGGCAAAATACTCAATCCATACAGTATGTTTTCCTGGTGGTGCTAATGTGGGGTCTAAGTAGCTAGGCATCACCACATACATTGATGGATCGGCATCAGGAATCTCTCCCAAGGTGCATTTACTATGAGCCTGTTCTACATGAGTTACAGAATCGGCAATCAAGATAGAACCAACAAGATATTCATCTTTATGGGCGTGGTATGGAAAGTGCAGTGGTTCGTCTAAAGCTAAATCTATCTTGAGGATAGTTTCGTTATTGTTAACGATGCGGCGTTCTAATCTTTCCCATAAATTTGGGTCGGCTGCATTAACATCGCTTTTATCAGTCATTTGCAAAAATAACCGCTGGGCATCAATATTAGAAATAACGCCATATTTAGCGCGATATTCGGTGTTACCAGCTACTCGCACACCAACAGCTTTTCCATCATCAATTAAAACTTTTTCAACATGCTGATCTGTGAGAATAACGCCACCTTTACTTGTGACTAAATTCACTAAAGCTTGCACAAGTGCGCCAGTTCCGCTGCGCGGCCTTGCCATTCCAGGGTTGTGACGCATCGCCATCATAATTGCACCAATAGCAAGGGTTTTTTGTGATGGCGGCGCACCAAGTTCTGATGCTAGTCTGGCTAGTGGCGCTTTTATAAATTCCTCATCAAACCACTCGTTAAGTAAATCCTCGGCGCTGGTTAACATGGTGCGAATAAAGTCCAGCGTTTTGTTTGGGGAACCAATCATCGAAAATAAATCTTTCAGTTTTGTAATGTCGTAGTTACCAAGGATGTCTATAATTGACTTTGGCGGTGCATTAAAAATGGGAATCATTGCACCCAATGCCCTCTGCCAATAATCTACAAATTCTGCGTATTTTTTGGCATCACGTTCACTATAACGAGCGATTTCTGCACAAGTCTTTTCTACTGACTTATGTCCTAAGAAATACTTCCCATCAGGATGAGGACAGAAAACAACTGGATCGCACTCCAAATAATGCAAGCCGTATTTTTCTAGTTCTAATTCTTCAACAACTGGCCCCAAGTGAATAAATTCGTGGTCAATAGCACACAAGTTAAATTTAAATCCAGGAGCCTCTTGTGGTAAACATTCTTCAGTTGTTGCTGCACCGCCTGGAACAGAACGCTTTTCTAGTAACAGGACGCTATAACCAGCTTTCAGCAAATAAGCTGCACAAACTAACCCATTATGTCCAGCACCAATCAGCACAACATCATACTCTTGCATAGTTGGAATTTAGAAATAAGTAGCTTTCTAAATATTAGAAACATTTTACTACATTTACATCATCCTTCAGTAGCAAAAATTATCTTTAACTATTGCCACTACTAAGGAGATGATATTTCTGATGATGGTATTTGCTTCATTTGAGTTTCTACGAGAAGCACTAAA
This sequence comes from Nostoc sp. CHAB 5715, assembly GCF_020829685.1. GTDB lineage: Bacteria > Cyanobacteriota > Cyanobacteriia > Cyanobacteriales > Nostocaceae > Nostoc. The sequence goes on from NZ_JAIVFR010000152.1 coordinate 4,365, forward strand.
CTACCAGTTTCTACTTTTATATCTTTAATATGAAACACCATATCTTCCCATTTAAAATATGGTATATTCATCAATTCTTTGACTTTGTGCATTAAAGCTGTAACTACTTCTATGGAAATTCCTCCTCCCTCAGTGCAGTTAAAAGCCTCCAGCATCGCGGGTTGTGAATGAGTGCGTGGACGTGCGATCGCAGTGTAACCCAAAATGCGAGTATTTCCCTTTTCCTTTAACAGCACTCTTCCCCTACATTCTATTTTGCCATCACCAGGTAAAAATATTTCAATTTTTTGTGCCTCAAAACTCACAATTTTGCCATCTACATCCAAATCAAAGTTTTGCATCTGGCTGCTAACAAAGTCTGATGCTAAGGCGCGGTTCATATCTGCTTCTGTCAGTATAATGCGAGCAATGGCATTTACTGGCTCATTAAGTTCTATTTGACCAAAAAGAGCGCTTAAGGGATTGATGCTAATGCTTTCTGTTTGCAGTTTTATTTCCTGTACGCGAATATCTTCTTGGATTACTAATCCTTGTCCTGAAACCGAAACTCCATCCGCTTGTCCCTGAACTATTTTCAACAGATCGGTTTGTACATCTATTTCTATTTTTTCTGCGTCATCTAGCTTTTCTGATATTCTTCTTTCAGCTTCCTGGGATAAAAATTGTTCCTCCAACCGATGCTCATCAGGCATGAAATAGTAATCTCCTAAATGTCCTCTTACTATTTACTGTAAAGGCTAGATGCTAACGAGCGAATCTATATTGCGATATATGCAAATTGGAGGATTGAGTAATCACGTAGAAAGTGGTGTATCTGCTTTCCCCAAAAATTAATCGCGCCAAAATACCTTTGCAAAGCTGGAAAATAAAGCAAAGCGGTTACAACCTCAAAGATGTAAAATTTTTGTTAAATTCAACGAGCATCTACAGTTTCATCTGATTTTTCATGTCATCTGGAAAAGCCCACAAAAAACCTAACCTTCTAACCCCCTTCCCGACGCAGGAAGGGGGAAAATTCAAAGTCTCTTTCCTTGTAGGAGAGAAATGTAGAGAGGTTTTCTAGATACCGTGAAAAGTCAGACAGTTTCACCTAATCGTCAAAAGGTACTCAGCATGACTGCAATCTCCCCGAAGGCATCTTCAGCGCTTCCCGATTTTTCTGAAGGAATTCAATATTTTGGTGAAGCTTTACCAGACTTTGAAACTTATGGCGCAACACCTGCTATAGAGTCAGGCAAAATAGCGATCGCATCTCCCACAGAACCGAATGCAGTATATCAAACTTTACTTGCTGCTGACGCCTTACGCTACCTAACTTTACAAGTTACTGCTAGTAAAGCTTCTGGACATCCCGGCGGATTCGCCAGCCAAGCGGAAGCTTACGCCTCTCTTGTCATGCTGGGATACAAGAACATTATTACCGAAGTCGGACACCACGCCCCTGGATTTTATAGTGCCATGTTCTTGGATCGTTCGCTAGAGGACATGGGAATTTTTACAGTCCAACAATTGCGCGATCGCTTCCGAGAAAAGCACGGATTATTAGGACACCTTTCCGGTTACATTCCCGGTATTCTCGCACCTGCGGGGCCTTTGGGACAAGGGCAACACTTTGCAATGGCGGCTGCACTGTTGCACAAAGATAAGTTATTTCCCTTTACAGTTGGTGATGGTGGATTGGGTGAGCCTTATATTGTAAGTGCGATCGCACACTTCCATACAGCTTATCCTGCTGTCACCAATTTCTTGCCGGTGTTGGTGTGGAACGGTTACAGCCAAGAACATCACAGCATGGTTTCCCTCAAAACCAACGAACAGATGCAAGCATATTGGCAAGGTAACGGTTTTGATGAAATCGTGTTAGTGGATGCCAAGGATTTCGACGATCAAAACCAGCCAGGGGATTACGTTGATAGTACCGCCTTTTCTTTTGAGAAACGCCTAGCATTTACTCAAGCAGTACTTTCGGGTGTAGATCAAGCAGCGCGATCGGCGTTGGATGGTAAACTTACCGTCTTCATTATTAAACAACTCAAAGGTGCAGGAGTTCACGCGCGGGGGGCAAAATCTCACAACCTGTATCCCAAAGATACGCTGGATGCGCCGCATATTGTCAGTGCATTGCAAACCCGTGCTTTGTCTGCGGAAGCTTGGCAATTAGTCAGAACAAATGCAGAACGCGCCGGTGGTGGCCCAGCAGCAAAAACTGTGGTGACAGAATTTGAATTTCCATTACCAGAATTAGGCGAATTACCTTTAGAAGAATATGCAGTTGGAAGTGAAGCCAAAGTTTCCACAACCGCGATGGGACGATTGGTAGGAATAGTTGGAAATAAAGATCAGAATTTCCTCGTCACCAACGCCGATGGTAACGAAGCATCAGGAATTGCCAACATCAACCAAGCATTAAAGATTATCCACCCCACAACCGACGACTTATATAATCAAGCACCAAATGGACAAGTTTATGAACCATTGAGTGAAGATGCTTGTGCCGGTTTAGCTGCGGGTTTGGCGTTAATGGGTGCGAGAACATTGTGGTGTTCTTACGAATCTTTTGCCATCAACGGATTACCAATTTGGCAAACTGTAACCCAAGCAATGGCAGAATTGCGGCGTCCAACTCCTTCGACTATTACTTTATTCACAGCAGGCGCATTAGAGCAAGGGCGCAACGGTTGGACTCACCAACGTCCAGAAATTGAAGCTTACTTTGCTTCACTGATGCGAAATGGAAATGTTTTCCCATTATTTCCGCCTGATGCTAATAGTATTCAAGCTTGTTATGATTGGGCGTTGAAAACTAAGAATAAGGGAATTGTGATTACTGCAAGTAAATCGCCGTTACCAATTCGCACCACTCTAGAACAAACTCGTCAAGGGTTACGCGATGGCGCGGTGCTATTACATGAAATCGCTGGTGATAAACAAGTTGTATTTGCTGTAATTGGTGATATGACATTAATGCCAGTATTTGAAGCTGCTGCTTTCTTAGAAACTGAAGGTATTGGAGCCAAAATAGTTACTGTAATCAATCCTCGGCAATTGTACCGTAGCCATGATACCGCGTGGGATACCTGTTCCCAAGCCGAAGGCGGTTTCTTGGATGATGGGAAATTTGCCGAATTATTTGATGGCGATGCGTTAATTGCAGTGACTGGTGGTGCTGCGGCGATGCTGGAACCAATTTTGTTACGGAGTACAGCCAAGCGCGACACTTTTGCGTGGAAGCGTGGGGAGACTACAGCCAGTGCTGGCGAGTTGATGGCGTTTAATGGATTGACTGCTGAAGCGTTGACGAAACGTGCGATCGCGTTAGTGCATTAAAGCTGGAATTGTTTTTAATTTTATAAGAAGAATTCAGAACTCAGGAGTCAGAATTCAGAATTGAATTCTGGACGACTGGGTAATGAATATTGGTTTAAAACCTTGCCCCTTGTGGGCAAAAAAAATTAAAATATTATTCCTAATTAAAACTCTATCCCTTTATGGGTAGAGTATTCTGAATTCTGAATTCTGTATTCTGACTCCTGTTTTATCGCCTTTTTGAGCGTTATATTTATCCATAGGCGCTATATACACGATTAATTTATTATGAAATTCCAAGTAATTTTTACCTTTGATTCAGAATATAAAGGCTATGTTGCTGAGGTTCCTGAACTTCCAGGCTGCGTGAGTCAAGGCAAAACACTAGATGAGGCAGTTGAAAATATTAAAGATGCCATTACGGGATATCTCCACGTTCAAGCTAAACATGGCAAACCTTATATTGTTAAGGAATCGCAAGTGTTTATCGGGGAAGTTGTAGTATAAATGGGACGTTTATCAAATATCTCCGGTAAGGAAGCTGTCAAGATTTTTGAAAAGTTTGGTTATGTATTAAATCACCAAACGGGAAGCCACATGATACTTTGGTGTGACTCAAAACCAACTTTATCAATTCCCAATCATCGGGAATTAGCACCTGGGTTACTTAGAAGTTTGATTCGACAGGCAGGAATTACAGTTGATGAATTCCTCGAAAACAAATAAATTCAATTACAAGGCTCATTATATTATTCAGAATATCCCTATGAAGTTGTTGAATCATCGTTGTCAATCTTACAGTATCAGCCGACTATAATGTACTTAAGATTTTACACAAGGATAGAACCATGACTGACACTCAAAAGGTGGTTCGCTTAAATTTAGATTTGTCACCTGAACTAAATCAGATACTAGACGAACTAGCAAATAAAATAGGCACAAGTAAAGGTGATGTTCTGCGTCAGGCTATAACCTTGATGCAAATCATGGTTATAGCTAAAGAGGAAACCAAAAAATTAGGAGTCCCAGAAGCAAATCAATTGATAGTGAATGAAATCATTCTCTCATCTGAACAGCAGCCAAAACCCAATGCATCAGAAGGTTTTTTAGAAACCTTTGGAAGCTGGGAAGATACACGCACCGCAGAAGAAATTGTTGATGAAATATATTCAAGTCGTACTGTAAATGATCGCAATTATAGCTTGTGAATTATTTACTCGACACTGATACATGTATTTATTGGCTTAAGGGTCGCCAGCCAGTCAGAGATAAATTATTAGCAGTCGGATGGGATGAAGTATGCATTTGTGTCATCACTGCTGCTGAATTGTATTATGGTGCATACAATTCTAATCGAGTTTCAGAAAACTTAGGTAATGCAGAAGACTTTATTCAAAACTTATCCGTCTTATCTTTAACTGATCCTGCTCTTAGAAAGTATGGTGAATTAAAAGCAGAACTCCGTAGAATAGGGCAAACAATTGCTGAATTTGATTTACTAATTGCTAGTGTTGCACTTGCAGAAAACTACACTTTAGTAACAAACAATACTCGTCACTACGAACGCATCAACGGATTAAAACTGGAAAACTGGACTCTGCTTTAAAAACTCAACATTAGTTAGTCCCGTAGGCTGTATTATGCTGTCCCTAACCCAGCATCCTCAGTTTAATCGCAAATAAAATTTACTGTGCAATGCCATAAAATGGCAAAAACTGCCATAATGTAGAAAAACAGATTCAAAAACTAATACTTGTGAAAAGTATCAATATTTCCTTACCTGACACCATGCGAACTTATATAGAAGAACAGGTAGCTCAAGGTGGTTACAGCAGTGTCAGCGAATATTTTCGTGAATTAGTGCGACAAGATCAAAAGCAGAGAGCAAATGAACGTCTAGAAACAATGCTTCTGGAAGGATTAAACTCTGGGAATGCAACAGAAATGACTGTTCAAGATTGGGAAGATATTCGTCAAACAATCTGAGAAAAAATGAACAAACATCAACGTGCAATTTAGTCTTCATGCTGCAATAGACCTTGAATTAATATTTGATGAAGACTCAGAACTATAACTTATTTTGCAAATCATCAATTTCTTCAAGTTTGAAATCTTTGGAAGTTAAGAATACATACACAGCAGAAGAAATTAGTCGGACTGTAAGCGATCGCAATCACCCTACGTGCTGAACCCAGCCTAACCTCATCGGCTACTCAGTGTTTTTTGTCTAAGTCCCTTCAACAAATAAACCGTACTTTTAGCTTCTCAGCAATGATTACCGATAGACTAAAATTGGTAAATAAGTCTTTTATGAAATCACCACTATGCAAGTTAATAATCTTACCATTGATGAACTTAAAGCCCTGATTCGAG
>NZ_JAIVFR010000153.1 GCF_020829685.1 Nostoc sp. CHAB 5715
GCTTTGAGTACTTCGCCTGATTCTATTAATATTGAGACCAACGAAAATTCTTTGAGTTGCATTGGGCTGTGGGTTTTTAGGTACAACTCCCAATCTACATGTTTTTGAGCTTAACCGAAAAGTATTGATTCCCGATCTAAATGCTGGCGATTTTTCACAGTTGACAATCACTCGTCAGATTACTCAAGTTGCCGCAGAATTCAGTAATAATTCTACGCCAGTAACGCTCATTGGCTCAAGTTTAGGCGGCTTGACCACTGCCCACTTGGGACAGCAATATTTACAAGTACAACGTCTTGTGCTGCTAGCACCAGCTTTTGAGTTTTTATCCCATTGGTTGCCCAAGCTAGGCGATGAAGAAGTAGAACGGTGGCAGCAAGAAAAATATATCATGGTCTACCACTATGGGGAGCAACGAAAGCTTCCCTTAAGTTACGATTTTGTTACAGATGCTGCCCAATACCAAGAGGAGTTTTTGCAACGTCCTATCCCCACCCTGATTTTACATGGAAAAAACGATGAAGTCATCCCCATCGAAGCCAGTCGTAACTTTGGGCGTTCGCGTCCTTGGGTAAAGTTAGTCGAACTCGACAGTGACCACGCTTTGGGTAATGTTATGGAAGAAATTTGGCAAGCAATTCGCCTCTTTTGCCAATTACCTTGAAGCTGTAAAATATTAAACTCTCACATAAATAATGTCCTTAGTCATTTGTCCTTTCTTTAGTTACTAATGACTAATGACCAATGACTAATGACCAATGACTAATGACTAAAATTATGCTTCCCTTTATCCGGTCAGATTTAGCCAAATTTACCGCGTACAAACCTCACCCCAGCAGCGATACAGCCGAATCTGTCCCCGTGCAATTTGATCGGCTAGATACAAATGAAAGCCCTTATGATTTACCACCTGAGTTAAAACAGAAGCTAGCCTGGACGTATCAGCAAGTAATTGAAACAAATCGTTATCCTGATGGCGGACATGAAACACTTAAAGATGCGATCGCCCAATACGTCAATGAATCAGCCGGTCTCTCGCTATCCAATACTGCTGCCAATATTTCTGTTGGAAATGGTTCAGATGAGTTGATCCGTTCTTTATTAATCGCCACCTGTTTAGGAGGAGAAGGTTCAATTCTAGTTGCCAATCCCACTTTCTCTATGTACGGAATTTTGGCACAAACTTTGAGTATTCCTGTAGTCGCGGTGGGTAGAAATGAAACAAATTTTGAAATTGACTTAAAAGCTGCACAGGCTGCGATCGAAGAAACTCAAAATCCCCCGATTCGGGTAGTTTTTGTAGTGCATCCCAATTCACCGACTGCCAATAGCTTAACTGCGGCAGAGTTGGCATGGTTAAGAAGTTTGAGTCAGCATATTTTGGTAGTAATTGATGAAGCTTACTTTGAATTCAGTCAAACTACCCTAGTAGGTGAATTAGCACAGCGCCCCAATTGGGTGATATTACGCACTTTTTCTAAAGCCTTCCGGTTGGCAGCTCTCCGTGTTGGCTATTGCGTCGCTCATCCCGAAGCGATCGCCATCTTAGAAAAAGTTCGCTTACCTTACAATCTCCCTAGCTTTTCTATAGCAGCAGCATTAGTTGCTTTACAAAACCGCACACTCTTGCTGGAGTCAATTCCCCAAATCCTGAGTGAACGAGCCAAACTCATCGAAATTTTATCCCAACAACCAGAACTACAAATTACCGCAAGCGCTGCTAACTTTATTTACCTACTTCTTAAACCAAATAGCTTTAAGTCACCAGATGCTGCGTTAAAAAGTTTCCACCAGAAACTTAGAACACTTGGCACTGTTGTGCGACACATTAGCCCAGGATTGCGAATTACTGTAGGGACAATCGAGGAAAACGCCCGCACCGTTAATCGAGTACAAGCTGTTTTGGCAAATTTGGAATTTTAGAAATTCACTCAGTAATTAAATCGGCTGTTCACCTCACTGCCCAAACGGCGTACTATTCCCACTGTTTGTGGCAGCACACCTACTAAAAGAGCAAAAGCAACATCCGGCAAAAGAGCCACTATATCTGGTGGAAAGTATTGTTCAAATTGATCGAGAATTTTCTGAACTCGCTGCCCAGGCACTGGGTTTTCTGTAATTTGTTTGATCAATCGAATCCACTGTCGCCTAATCAAGTAAGCCTTCTGGCGTTCTTCATTAGATTCAGGAGTTAATAAAGACAGATTACCTATGGGCAATGCTCTTTGACAATCACAATCGTAATCCCCACCTACAGCAGCCCCAGGCCCAGCAAACTCTGCATGGTAGCGTTTAAAGAGGATTAATCCATTTCGTCTACGACTATTGACGATGAAAACTTCTCCACTGTGTAAACGTGTAAGGATATCCGAGCCTTGCGATTGCTCAGTTTCATCTGGCATGACAACAGAGTCAAGGAAACTAGCTTCAGGGCAATAAGTTGATACCATAGAGGTCTGATAGCGCCGATGCTGTTCGCTATCCATGTTTTTTAAACTTTCAACGAATTTGGTAGTAGTATGCACTTCAAAACAGAATTAGCTGTTATGTCAAATCAGGTTTTTGAATTCTTTATATTATCAAGAGTCTTTTGGCCAATTTTACTAAAATAGTAATAAATAGGCATTGTTTAGTAATTGAGTGATCATATTTTATGAGATATAACTAGATTTGTCTTCCAATTCCGAGAGGGTTTTCTTAAAGTTTTTATAAAGATGAATATCTTAATTAAAAAGTTATTATGAGCTATTGCTAGTTTTCTCAGGGCAATTGTACAGCTATTTTCATTATAATTAATTTATTTATCTATATAAAATATTCTAAAATACTTGTTGTTTAATAGCAAACAAAAAAAGGCAAAGTTTAATAAGTTAATCATTTAAGACAAGTTTTCCAAAGTTATATTTTTATTAATATTACGAATAATAAAATTCGTAAAAACTTTAAACAAAATATGCTTAAAAGAATTATTTAAAACTATATAGCAGTCCTAAATGATTCGTAAACTTTTTTGCTTCTTTTCTTTTCTACGAGACGCTACGCGGCGGAAGCCTCTCGTATAGATAGTGGTTCGATAATTTTTTAAAAAATCTAAATATATGTACGGTACGTTAGGAGGAGTCGCTAACAAAGTCTTCGGACAGTGGCGTACTCTCTGTCTGACACACCCTACAAGTATTTCAAAAATAAAATATCAGTCCTATAGCTAATACTAGCTTAATTTTTAATTAAGTTAGTTTGTGCTTTGATTGTCTATATTGGTGAGAAATTTTCCCAAAAGTAATTACAACATCAAAACTTATTATTGCCAAAATAAGATTCAAATAGTGGAATCAGCACTCACGTGCTTGTGCAATAACATTTGGCTTGAGCGTCTTAGGAAAAATGTATTCCAATTCGATTCGACTTTATGCACCCGATATCCCAACTTGAAATAAAGTTGCCTTGCTTGATGGTTATTTTCCAAAACGTGGAGATATAAATCTTGAAATCCCCAGTCACGAGAAACTTTTTCACAACTAGTCAGTAAGCCGGAAGCAACACCGTGTCTACGGTATTGTGAGTGAACTGCTAAATTAGATAAATAAGGAAAACCCATGCCAACCTGGCTCCACGAATCACTGTAACGTACACCCAGTTCTACACTTCCCACCAAGTTATTAGCCGCACCAGTAGTAGCTTCAAAGGCGACTAAACAAATATGACGCGACGGAGGTGATGCCATGCGATGCCTTAAGTCTTCGTAAATACCGAGACGTAGCAATGGAAAAGCCCATCCCCACATACCCTGTTGGGAGTGAAAGCTTTCAGCAATAATTTGAGAAACACTGATCAAATCAGCAGGTGTAGCTGTACGAATTTGAAATTGGCAGCAAGCTGGATTGATTGGCTGTTGCTGGTATGGATGAAAAAACCGATATTTCAAGGCTAGTTTAGTATTGATTTTATTCAACGAAAATTTTCTCAAATATCCTCAAACACCATTTAAACTGAAGAAAAACTTTATATTTGCCCACCTTTAGTTACAGTACTGAACTCGCTTAGGCAATTGCCGCTACACTAACAGGACTTTACTACTACTACAGGTCGGCGGAAATAAACCTACCATTTCATTACAGCCAAAAAGCTCAAAATTAGAGGCTTTTGACTTTTGACTTCCGCCTTGGGGTACTAGGTCATAGTAACAGGCTGTGCAAGTACTGGGGAAGAATCTCCAAGATCCAAGATCCCTAACTTCTTAACCCTAGACTTGTCTTAATGATAGTTCTGATTGCTAAATTAGAAGGAGGTATTTGTCTAATAGTATACTTTGGCTTTAAATCTTATTGTTTTAATATTGCTGACCCTACCATGACTACCATAAATAAAATTTACCTGCAAGTGTTAGTACAACTGCTGCAAAGGGAAAACTTAATATGCAGCTTCATCTGGATTTGTCAGCTAGCTATGAGCGCTGTATGTAGTATCAGACATTGCTTACAGGAGGTGAAGAAGATTTGGCAAGCAAGCAGCGACTCTGTAACCCTAAAACTGACTATGAAAGCAATTACACTGCACCAAAGCAAACGGTAATCGGTATAAGCCATTGAGACGAATTACTGTGAGTAAACGCTCCTACACTCAGCAGTCATGTAGCCAAACAGCCTTATTGGTCGAAATGCTCTGCTCTTACCTGACTCAGAAACATTCTTTATCCGACTGCCGTTGCAGCAGGAAAGCGGTGCATGAAATCCCAAGCAAACAGTAAGCCTAAAATTTTGGTTGTTGATGATGAACCAGACAACCTTGACTTGCTTTACCGCACTTTCTATCGCGACTATAAGGTGCTAAGGGCAAACTCTGGCCCTGCGGCACTCGATCTGCTGGCTCAAGAGGGGGAGGTCGCGGTGATCATCTCCGATCAGCGGATGCCGATGATGAGCGGTACAGAATTTTTGAGCCTGACAGCAACTCAATATCCAGATATTATCAGGATTATTTTAACTGGCTACACCGATGTCGAAGACCTGGTGGAAGCAATCAACGCTGGTAAGGTATTTAAATACGTCACTAAACCGTGGGAAGCTGAGGAACTCAAAGCAGTGGTACGCCAAGCTTTGGATACTCACAATGTCCTCAAAGCCCGCACCCGCGAACTTACCCGCACACTCCGACAAGAATCGCTGTTGAATAGTGTCACAAATACGATTCGCAGTGCTTTAGACTATCGCCAAATTTTGCAGGCAATTGTAGATACAGTGGGTCACATGTTGGAGGTGGATGTTTGCCTGTTGCGTCCTTTCCAAGATGAGCAGTTAGCGGATAAAGGATTCATTTATCAGAAGCCTCTTTCTGAAGAAGCAGGGGAGCAGGCAAATAATTCTTCTGCTGTGCCCCTGTCAACCTCTGCCCCTCTGCCTCTTTTGGCTCAAACGGTGTGGGAAACCCGTGAAGTCCAGGTGATTCACGATGTAACTGATGATGAGCGTATTCACGGTGATACTCCAGAACTGCGCCAACGTGGGGAAGCTTTTACTGCTGCTAACATTTGCTCTAGTTTAGTTGTGCCATTGATCTGCCAACAAGAACTGATGGCAGTGCTGGCGCTGCATCAGTGTTCTTTACCTCGCTTTTGGGGGGATGATGAGGTGCAGCTAGTGTTGATGGTGGCGGATCAGGCAGCTTTAGCTTTGTCTCAAGCTTATGCTTATGAACAAGTACGTGCCCTTGCCAAGCGAGAAGCCCTAATTAATACGATTACTAGCGCGATTCGTTCTAGCTTAGATCCCCAAGATATTTTTGCGGCTATTACTCAACAACTGGGACAAGCTTTACAAGTTGATGGCTGTGTCCTGTCTTTGTGGACAGAGGAAGATGAGTTTGTCCAGTGTGTGGGCTTGTATGACAGTTTTCAATATTCGGAAAATTTGCGTAAGGACAGCCCAACCCAGGCATCGCCAGCCCCAGACAATAATTCAAGTAGCAACAATCACCTATTACCTCCGAGATTACCTTATTCTCAAGCATCTATACAGGAGAATCCAATCCTCCAACAAATGCTACAGACACATGAACCTGTGGTAATTGGTAATGTGAGCCATTCTTCCTCAGATGTGGAGGGTTTTGATTTGCCTTTAAAAATGCCAGCGCGATCGCTAATGTTTGTGCCATTATTGGCTGATGGTAAATGTATCGGTAGTATTACTTTACATGAAGGTAAAAAAGTACGCCGATGGCTGTCATCTGATATTGATTTGGCTAAAGCAGTAGCGGCTCAAGCAGCGATCGCTGTGCAGCAGTCATACCTGTATCAAAAAACTCGCCAACAAGCTGAACGCTTACTGGAATTAGACAAACAAAAAACCGAATTTTTCCAAAATATTTCTCATGAGTTTCGCACACCGATAACCTTGATTCAAGGGCCTTTAGAGTCGGCGGTGGCGGCTGGTGAAGGATTATCTTACTCCCAAAGTGCGATCGCCCTGCGTAACTCCCGCCGCCTGCTGCGACTGGTAAATCAACTCCTGGATTTACAACGCCTGAATGCGGGGAGAATGCAGCCTAGTTTCCATCCCTGCGATTTAGCAGAATTTGTCAGCCAAATAGTGGAATCTTTTCGTCCCTACTGTGAGAAAAAGAAACTGCATCTAGTCACCGAATTAGATGAATGTTCTCCGGTGTACTTGGATACGGAAAAATTTGACAAGGTGATTTATAATCTCCTGTCAAATGCCATGAAGTTTACTCCCGAAGGTGGGACGATCAGTGTCAGACTAAAATGTGAGTGCGATCGCTGCATATTGCAAGTACAAGATACTGGAATTGGCATTGTTAAAGAACAAATTCCCTACCTCTTTGAGCGCTTTCGCCAAGCTGAGGGTTCCGCAAACCGCTCCTATGAAGGTAGTGGTTTGGGTTTAGCTTTAGTTAAAGAATTGGTCGAATTACATGGTGGTCAAGTCACTGTGGAATCAGTTTACGGCCAAGGCACTACCTTTAATTTATGGCTTGTGACTGGAAATGCTCATTTACCCGCACAGCAAGTACTAGAAACGCCTACCGAACTGAATACGAGCCGCGCTAGCGTAGAATTAGCTGATTTAGAACTGGTATCAACAACAGACAATATTGAAGATATTACAATAAACCTCTCCCCCAGTATTGATACTCAAGACTCAGCACTTAAGACTCAGCACTTAATTTTAGTTGTAGATGACAACCCGGATTTACGAACCTATGTATCAGAGATTTTCCGCCGCAACGGCTATCATGTACGCACAGCTCGTAACGGTTATGAAGGGCACAGTATAGCTAAAGAAATTATACCCAGTTTGATTGTGACTGACTTAATGATGCCCTTGGTGAGCGGACTTGAAATGATTCAGATGATCCGCAATGAGGAGAAGTTGAAAGGAATACCAATCATTCTGCTGACAGCAAAAGCTGACGAGGAAACCCGCATCGAAGGTACAGAACATGGCGCGGATGCTTATTTAGCAAAACCATTCAATGATCGGGAACTTTTGGCCGAAGTTCGGAATCTTTTGGCATTGAAAGAAAATGAACGGCGAATTGTGGAGTTAAATACTTATCTAACAGAATCGGTGCTAAAGCGCTTTTTACCGGCTGTATTGGTACAAAAAGCCGCAACCGGAGATTTAACGTTAGATTTGCGCCCAGAACCACGCTTAATTACAGTTTTGTTTAGTGATATTGTGGGTTTTACACAGCTATCAAATACTCTCAGATCACGAAGAGTTGCAGAGTTGCTAAATGAATATTTAGAAGCCATGACCAAGGTTGTATTTGGCAATGGCGGCACTGTAGATAAGTTTATGGGAGATGCTATCTTAGCTTTATATGGAGCGCCAGAAGAGTTAACTCCCAATGAACAAGTGCGTCGTGCCATAAATACAGCAAGAGCAATGCACCGCTCACTGGCTGAGTTGAACCAGCGCTGGCGAAACCAAGGTGTATTCGATGGTGACAGACTTACTAGCGTCCAGTTTCGGTGCGGTATCCACCAAGGTACTGCTGTTGTGGGAATGTTTGGTAGTGCTGAACGGGCTGATTATACTGCCATTGGTCCAAGTGTGAATATTGCTGCAAGGTTGCAAGCCGCTGCTGTTCCCGGTACTATCTTAGTTTCTGCTGCCGTGGCAGATTATTTGCAGGAAGAAGAAATTACTAAAGGTAGTCCGCTAGAACTTAAAGGAGTAGATGAAACAGTTTTGACTTTTGCTGTGACACCAGAGGTAATGGTTAATCGCTAAAATTTAGGCTGGTATTTTAAAGCATTAGCAATGAGTAAGAGTGCCTAATCATATCCAGTTTATAATATAATATGACACCATCAGTTGCAGACAAAACTCCAATTCCAACCAAAGTCTGGAGGCGACACACTGATCCACCAGCTTTGTGGATTTCTGTCTTTATAGGTTCAGTCTCTCTGCACTTGCTAGCGTTCTGGCTGATGCGCTCATCTAATGCATTTAGTCTTTGGTTTCCCCAACAAAGTCAATCTGCTGTTCCCATTGAATTGATAGACATTGCTCCCAAATCAAAATCAACAGCCAAAACAGTTTCGCCAAAGCCACTATCCTCAACTCAAAAGTCTGTACCAGCACGTTCACCACAAACAGCACGAACTACGCCTAGAAATCAAGATTTTGGCGCAATAAATTCTGCGGATAATCTCCAGCACAAGAGGCAAACTTACGCCTCTCAACCTAATAGCCAACCCTTTAGACAACAGAGAGTTGCTACGCGGACATCGACACCAACACCGACACCGACATCTACACCGACATCTACATCTACACCGACACCGACATCTACACCTACAGTTCCAGTCGGTAATCTACCTTGGAACCGCCGTCAAGAAATCAAACTGGGAAAGGGAACGCTACTACCAACAGGTATTCCATCAAATTCACCAGTTTCGGAAGCTGAAAACAGAGAAACGCCACGTATCCCCGCTCAGAAAACTCCAGCAACTTCGACTAAAGAAACTCCAGCAACTCCGACTAGGGAAACTCCACGCACCCCCGTTCAGGAAACTCCAGCAACTCCGACTAGTGAAACTCCACGCACCCCCGTTCAGGAAACTCCAGCAACTCCGACTAGTGAAACTCCACGCACCCCCGTTCAGGAAACTCCAGCAACGCCGACTAGGGAAACTCCACGCACCCCCGTTCAGGAAACTCCAGCAACTCCGACTAGGGAAACTCCACCAACTCCAACTCAGGGAGTATCGGTAGCAATAGTAGCTCCTTTGCTTAGAGATGAAGTGAGTAGCTTGATACAATCAGGAAGATTACGACAAGATGCTTTACCCGACGTTATCGCTTTATATAGGGGAAGCAACACAAAACAATTAGACTCAAGTTTTCTTGTCCACAATTCTGGACTTGAACCAGCACAACTCTTGGCTAGCTTAATAATTGATCACAATGGCAACTTTCAACAGGCTGTAGTTCTAGAAATAGAACCAGCAACATTGCAAAGTGAAAAAAGCACATACCAGCAAGTCCTCAGCGAAGTTTTCAAAACAGAAAACTTTATTGCTGCTCACAACAACGATGGCACAAAACCAGAATTGAGCAATCTGTATGTCAGGATCAAAATCCAGCCTGCTAATTCCAACTAAGTGTTTGAATTTTTGCAAAAACTGTGTTAAATTTATAGGGTTAGAATTTTGCGGGCGTAGTTTAGTGGTAAAACTATAGCCTTCCAAGCTATTAATGCGGGTTCGATTCCCGCCGCCCGCTTAGAAAAGGTCTGAAATGCACTATTGCAGCACGGTGTAAATCTATCTGATATTTTAAAGACAAGGGGCAAAATCCTATTGTCAAAGGTAGGCAAACTTCCGCCATAGTGTACTAGTGCAAGAAGCAAGGTGAATTCCTTAGAGGGTGACAAGGCAACTCTAAGCTATGCAGGACAAAACTTTGAGAAGATAGTGAAGACAAAAAATAGGGAGCATTTTTGTGGCTCCCCTGGAAAAATATGTTTCCTGAATCTTACCAAAAA
>NZ_JAIVFR010000154.1 GCF_020829685.1 Nostoc sp. CHAB 5715
TTGCAGCAAAATCTGCCATTCTGCTTTATTATAATCAGCTTCAAGGAACTTACAATCTTCAAACCACTTCGCACCCCGACTCATAGCAAGCTGCAAGAGTTTTTGTTCAAAATCCGCTCGGTCGAGAGTTATATGAGACTGAGTCAGTATTTCGGAAACACATAGATCAGTGCTGTGAAATACTCAAACCTCATCTTGGCGTTGATTTACGCACGATTTTATATCCGGATGAAGAGAAGACACAAGTTGCAACGCAGCAACTGCAACAAACTCACATTACTCAGCCAGCACTGTTTGTGATTGAGTATGCTCTAGCTCAGTTGTGGATGGCGTGGGGCATATCTCCAATCGCAATGATTGGTCATAGCATTGGAGAATATGTAGCTGCCACTTTAGCAGATGTATTTTCTCTAGAAGATGCTTTAGCTCTTGTTGCCACTCGTGGACGACTCATGCAACAGATCCCGTCTGGTGCCATGCTTTCGGTTGCACTTTCCGAGGAAGCAATACAATCTTGCCTCGATGAAAACCTTTCTCTGGCTTCGCTTAATGCACCTTCTTCTTGCGTTGTGTCAGGTTCAAAAGAAGCAATAGAGCAATTGCAACAGGAGTTACAACAAGCAGGCGTCAGCTGTAGGCGTTTGCATACTTCTCATGCCTTTCATTCTCAAATGATGGAACCCGTCATTGAGACTTTCACCCAATCTTTACAAAAGATAAAACTCAATCCTCCGAAAATTCCGTTTGTATCCAATGTTAGCGGCACTTGGATTACTACCGCACAAGCAACAGACCCTAACTATTGGGCTATGCATTCAAGGCAACCAGTCCACTTCAGTCAAGGTGTCACTGAATTACTCAAACAGCCAGAGCGAATACTGTTGGAAGTTGGTCCGGGACGGACGTTGAGTAGTTTGGCTAAACAACATCAAGCAGAAGAACTGATAGCACTAACTTCTATACGGCATCCGCAAGAGCAACAATCAGATGTAGCATTTTTACTCAACACCTTGGGTAAACTTTGGTTAGTAGGGGTTCAAATTGATTGGTCTGGTTTTTACACAAATGAAAAGCGTCATCGCGTACCCTTACCTACTTATCCTTTTGAACGCCAGCGTTACTGGGTTGAGTTAAATCAAAATGCGACTTCGGCAATGATGCTGCAAAAAACCTTAGATAAAAAGCCAGATATTGCAGACTGGTTCTACGTTCCTCG
The DNA here is from genome assembly GCF_020829685.1 of Nostoc sp. CHAB 5715. Taxonomy (GTDB): domain Bacteria; phylum Cyanobacteriota; class Cyanobacteriia; order Cyanobacteriales; family Nostocaceae; genus Nostoc. The sequence goes on from NZ_JAIVFR010000154.1 coordinate 1,217, forward strand.
CTGGAAAGAATCTACACCAATTGAGCTTTTCAAAAAGGAAAAACTGGCAGAACAACAGTCATGTTGGTTAGTGTTTGCCGATACTTATGGAGTTGGAGCAGAAATTGCCGAACAACTCAAACAACAGGGTCAGGATGTGATTGTCGTTAGGGTCGGAGATAGATTTGCAAAACTTAGTGATTGTACGTATGCAATTAATCCCCAACAAAGGGATCATTATGATATTTTGCTTCAAGCACTACAAGAGCAGAATTGGACTCCACAAGCGATCGCCCATTTTTGGAGCGTTACTCCCAACGATACTTTACCTAGTCAAGAGATAGACGAACAAACACAGCATCAGTTTTTTGAAGATTGTGAGTATCTTGGTTTTTGGAGCCTACTGTTTTTAGCACAAGCATTAGGAAAACAAGATATTAGGGATTCTCTGAAGCTAATGGTCGTAACCAGTAATTTACATGATGTAGCTAGCGAGGAAAAATTATGTCCGCATAAGGCTACCATGTTAGGATCATGTAAAGTAATCCCTAAGGAATATCCAAACATTAATTGCTGTACTATTGATATAGTAATACCTTCTTCAGAAACCCCACCAATACAAAAAATTTTTAATTATCTCATAACAGAATTTGCAGCAGAGCCAACCAATGACATAGTTGCCTACCGTGGATATCATCGCTGGATTCAAACCTTCGAGCCTGTGCATTTGGAACAGAGTATGGTTGATAAAACTAAATTAAGAGAAAGAGGGGTTTACTTAATTACTGGTGGGCTAGGCGGCATTGGTTTAGTATTAGCAGAACATCTAGCAAAAACAGTGCAAGCTAGATTAATTCTAGTTGGACGAAAGAGTATACCTGAAAAAGATAATTGGCAAGAATGGTTGGCAACCCATGATGAACAAGATAGAGTTAGCCATATAATTCGTAAAGTGCAATTATTGGAGACTTTTGGTGCAGAAGTTTTTGTAATTAGCGCCGATGTCGCTAATTGCGAACAAATGAAGACTGTAATGACCAGATCAGTAGAAAAATTTGGTCAGATTAATGGTGTCATCCATGCAGCCGGTATTGCTGGTGGTGGTGTCATCCAACTTAAAACACAAGATATAGCAAGCAATGTACTAGCACCAAAAGTTAGAGGAACAATAGTACTCAAGCAAGTTTTTCAGAATATTAATCTAGATTTCTTGGTGCTTTGTTCATCCCAAAGTTCTATTTTGAGTGAATTTGGACAAGTAGATTATTGTGCGGCCAATGCATTTCTAGATACATACGCGCACTTTTCTGCTTACACATCTGAGCAATTTACAGTATCAATCAACTGGGACGCTTGGCAAGAAGTAGGGATGGCAGTGGAGACTGCCGTGCCAGATGAACTCAAACACAGTCGTGAAGAAAGTCTCAAAAAAGGAATAAGACCTCAAGAAGGCGTCGATGCTTTTAATCGCATTCTGCGGAGTGGATTGCCTCAAGTTGTTGTGTCAACACAAGATTTCCAATCCAAATGGGAGCAAAATCATTTTTTCAAACCTCTAGAAGAATTAACACTTTTAGAAGATAAATCAGCTTCAGTAAGCCTCTCTAAACAAAGCCATCCCCGTCCTAATCTACGTAATGATTATGTTACTCCTCGTAATGAAGTTGAAGTAACTATTGCTAAAGTCTGGCAACATCTGCTAGGAATTAAACAGATAGGCATTCATGATAACTTTTTTGAATTGGGAGGAGATTCCCTATTAGCTACTCAAATTTTCTCTCGATTGCTTAAAGAATTTCAAATCAACCTGTCCCTGCATAGCTTTTTTGAAGCACCCACTATTATTGAACAAGCATTGATAATTGAACAAAGTCGAAGTTCGGGGGAAAAGTCCAACGTCAACATGATAAAAAAAATTGAACGCATTCATGAACCACAAATATTAGCAAGTTTTGATAACATTTCAGAGCAACAAGTTGACTTATTACTTAGTAAATTTTTAGCTGAAAAAGGGCTAGAAAATGACTAACATTCACGATAAGATTAATCATTTATCGTCACAAAGAAAGCGTGAGATTTTGGCAAAAATACTTCAAAACAAAGTTAGCCAACCTCATATTTTTCCGATGTCTTTTGCTCAACAACGGCTTTGGTTTATAGACCAATTACAACCTGGTAACTTTGCTAATCACATAAATGCAGTTTTGTGTATTACGGGTTTCTTTAATCAAGCAGCACTCTTGCAAACTCTTAATGAAATCGTACGACGTCACGAAATTTTGCGAACTGTTTTCGCAACGGTAGAAGGAAAACCTGTTCAGGTAATTATTCCTACTTTAAGCTTGACTTTACCGACCATCAATCTGGAAGAGTTATCTGAGGTTGAGCAAGAAGCTGAAGTTCAAAACTTAGTTATACAAGAAATACAAAAACCCTTTAATTTGAGCCAAGCTCCATTACTGCGAGCTACTTTGCTGCGACTGAGCAAGATCAAACATATTCTGATATTTACAATGCATCACGTTATCTCTGATGCTTGGTCAATGGGGGTACTGATTAAAGAAGTCGCAGCACTTTACGAAGCTTTCTCCAAAGGGCAACCGTCTCCACTTTCGGAACTGCCAATACAGTATGTAGACTTTGCAAACTGGCAACAGCAATGGCTACAAGGAGAGATACTGGAATCCCAAATATCTTACTGGCGAAAACAGCTAGAGGGTATACCGAAACTACTGGATTTACCCACTGACTATCCAAGACCTAGTGTTGCTAACTTCAAAGGTGCTAATTATTCTTTCGAGTTATCTCAAGAGTTATCTGCCTCCCTAAATAAATTGAGTCAGCAGCAGGGGGGTACTTTATTTATGACCCTGCTAGCAGTCTTTCAGACCCTACTATGGCATTATACGGGAAGTGAAGATATTGTAGTCGGTTCGCCCATTGCTAACCGCAATCGCACAGAGTTAGAAGGATTAATTGGTTTTTTTATCAATACAATTGTACTACGAACTAATTTGGGAGGGAATCCTACCTTTGAGGAGTTACTAACTCGTGTGCGGAAAGTGGCATTAGCAGCTTATGCTCACCAAGATTTGCCATTTGAACAACTGGTAGAGGAACTGCAACCACTTCGAGACTTAAGCTATACACCACTATTTCAAGTGATGTTTGTGCTTCAAAATTCACCGATGCCTTCGTTAGAATTGCCTGGTTTGACTCTAAGTCCTCTAAATGTTGGTACGGGCACAGCAAAGTTTGATTTGACCTTAGAGATGACACAAACAACACAGGGACTATTTGGCACTCTGGAGTATAATACTGATTTATTTGAGAAAAGTACCATAACCCGGATAGCTGGGCATTTGCAAACGTTGCTTAGGGGAATTGTTGCCAATCCACAGGAGCGTTTGTCGGAGTTGCCATTGTTAACTCAAGCCGAGAAGGCGCTGCTAGTACAGTGGAATGATACCTCTATTGAATATCCCCAACAACAATGCATCCATCAGTTGTATGAAGCTCAAGTAGAACGCACCCCCGATGCTGTAGCAGTAGTGTTTGAGGATGAGCAGTTGACCTACTGTGAACTAAACGTAAGAGCCAATCAACTGGCGCACTACCTACGCTCTCTGGGGGTGGGACCAGAGGTATTAGTCGGGATTTGTGTAGAGCGAACCTCTGTGGGAGGAGCTACGCTAACGCTCGATATGGTCATCGGACTGTTAGCCATCCTCAAAGCAGGTGGCGCTTATGTACCCCTTGACCCTAGCTATCCTCAAGAACGTCTAGCCTTCATATTACAAGATGCTCAAATATTAGTATTACTAACGCAGCAGCACCTGACAGAGAATTTACCGCAACATCAGACTAAAGTTGTTTATCTAGATACAGATTGGGAAACTATCGCTCAGCAAAACTCACAAAACTTAATTAATGAGTGTACAAGTAATAACCTAGCTTACATCATCTATACATCCGGCTCAACAGGTCAACCCAAGGGCGTGTTAGTGAATCACGCCAATGTTGTTCGTTTGTTGGCAGCAACTGAGTCTTGGTATAACTTTAACCAACATGATGTTTCGACGCTATTCCATTCCATCGCCTTTGATTTTTCCGTTTGGGAAATCTGGGGTGCCCTGTTGTATGGTGGAAAGTTAGTGTTAGTACCATACTGGCTGAGTCGTTCACCTGAAGACTTTTATAAATTGCTATCAACACAGCAAGTGACAGTACTCAACCAAACACCTTCAGCTTTCTCCCAACTCATACAAGCAGAAGAATCCTTGGAAACAAGAAACAAGCTCAGCCTGCGACTAGTCATTTTCGGTGGAGAAGCATTGCAAATTGAGAGTTTAAGACCTTGGTTTAAGCGTCATGGCGACCAATCTCCACAGTTAGTCAATATGTACGGGATTACGGAAACAACGGTGCATGTTACATATCGTCTAATAACTATGGTAGATTTAGAAGTAGCATCTGGAAGTGTGATTGGGCGTCCCATTCCTGACTTGCAAGTTTACTTACTAAATAAATATCGACAGCCAGTACCTATTGGAGTACCAGGTGAAATGTATATTGGTGGTGCTGGCGTGACACGAGGTTATTTAAATCGACCAGAACTAACTGCTCTTAGATTTATTCCCAATCCTTTTAGTAATAAACCAAACGCACGCCTTTATAAATCCGGTGATTTAGCCCGATATTTACTGAATGGAGACATTGAATACTTAGGTCGGATTGACCACCAAGTGAAAATTCGTGGTTTCCGCATTGAATTGGGAGAAATTGAAGCAGTGATTACTCAACACCCAGCAGTCCGAGAAACCGTAGTTGTGTCAGCAGATGTTCAAAGTTTAGTTGCTTATATAGTTCCACATTCAGAACAAACACTGGCAATTACGGAACTGCGTCACTTTTTAGAGTCGAAGCTACCAAACTACATGGTGCCAGGGGCTTTTGTTATGTTAGAGGCACTACCACTCACACCTAATGGTAAAATTGACCGTAAGGCACTACCTGCACCTGATACGGCACGTCCTCAATTGGAAGCGGTTTATCAGCCACCCCAAACTGAGGTGGAAAAAACTCTTGCTAATCTTTGGCAAGAAGTCCTTCATGTCGAGGACGTAGGAATTCATGATAACTTTTTTGAACTTGGTGGTCATTCATTGCTTCTGGTTCAGGTTCATAGTAAATTACGTGAAGTATTTAAAAGGGATTTCTCTATTCTCGACCTGTTCAGATATCCGACCATAAGCTCTTTAGCAGATTATTTTAATCAAGTCAAAAATCAACAACCATCTTATTTGACAGAAATTGCCACTGAAAAAATTTTAGATGGTAAAGCTCAACAAAGAAAGCGTCTACAAAAACTTAAATCTATTGAAAACATTAAAGGATAGGAGGTCAAATAATTAATACTCCAGTTTCGTTGATGACTGTTGAGAGTGCGAAATAGGAGATCAAACGTTACTGCTTTGTAAAGAAATGCTGATTAATACTTGCAATTGCTTACCCATTTCATGTAAAGTTTGCTCTCATGCTAATAGCAAATTTTATCAATAAAAATAAGCTATTTGCTGCACTATTATCGTTATTCTAATAGTAGTACCAGGTGTGTGTAGTAGCAAATGAAACAAAATCAGTTGTCAAAAATTTTATTACTAACGAGTTCCGTTTGGCTTTGGAGTGCAATGAACGCAACTGCTCAAGAAGTACTAAAGTCAGAGATACAGAGTGAATCTATTGCATCGGTACTACGCAATTCCCGGTCAACTAGAGAAATTCGCCAACTCAGTGAGATAGAGCGTCCTAGCACTGGCGCTCAAATGCTAGTGCAGTCGCCAACACCAAGCAACCGCCCGAACCTTGGGGGTGAAGTTGTACCAATTACGGGAGTTAAAGCTAATCGCACTGATAAAGGTGTGGAGATAATTTTAGAGACACCTGTTGGTACTCAACTGCAAGTCACAAATCGCAGTACGGGTAATAATTTTATTGCTGACGTATCTGGTGGGCAGTTACGTTTAGCTGATGGCAATGCTTTCACATTTCGCTCGGAAAAACCTGTTGAGGGAATTACTGAGATAACGGTTACGAATGTTGATGCAAAGACTGTGCGAGTGACAGTGGTGGGTGTTGCAGCATTACCAACGGTTGAGTTATTTGATGATAATGCAGGTCTGGTTTTTGGTATAACTTCTGCTGAAATTGCGACTTCTCCACCGCAACAGCCTCAAACACCACAAACTCAAGAAAAGCCAGCAAACCAAACACCACAGGAGACACCATCAGCACAAGGTGATGAACCGATTGAGTTGGTAGTGACGGGTGAGCAAGATGGTTATCGTGTAAGAGATTCGTCAACTGCTACTAAAACTGACACACCTCTGCGAGACATTCCTCAATCGATTCAAGTCGTACCTCAAGAGGTGCTGCGAGATCAGAACGTTACCCGTTTAGGAGATGCAATTAAAAATATTCCTGGGGCAAATCAATCTGGATCTGCAATAACCGATCGAGATCAATCTTTCTACAGTCGAGGATTTCAACTAAGTGATTTTAACGGCAGTTATCTCAGAGACGGGTTGCAAGATATATATGGAGGGCAAATACTCGATTTGTCTAACATTGAGCGAGTTGAAGCTCTCAGAGGTCCAGCTTCAGTTCTTTACGGTCGAGGTACTCCAGGTGGAGTTGTCAACATCGTAACGGAACAACCACTTCGCGATCCCTTTTATGCAATTGATGCCACCATTGGCAGTTTTGACTTCTACCGAGGTGCCATTGATTTATCTGGACCATTGAACGACTCGAAGACGGTGTTATATCGCCTTAATGTCGCTTATCAAGACAGAAATACTTTTGTTGATCGGTTTGAAGAAAGTCAATTTTTTATCGCCCCCGTCGTGAGTTTAGCAATTGGGGACCGAACCCGCTTAACTCTAGAAGGCGATTACATGGACTCACGAGGTTCCTTTTTCGAGGGTCTGCCAGCAGTCGGCACAGTGCTTCCTAATCCTAATGGTCGCATTCCGCGTAATCGTAATACCTCGGAAGCTGATCTTGATCGCACGCTCGGTAGAGTTGGATATCGATTAGAGCATCAGTTCAGCGACAACTGGTCATTACAGAGCGCGTTTCGGGCATCGTTCTTTGAATACAAACAAGACACAATTTTTCCTACTGGCAACCTAAACTCAGATAATCGAACTCTTGACCGTGCAAGGGACGGTTTTATTTCAAGCTCTCAAGCCTATAATTTAGCAACATATGTGACTGGTAGATTTTCAACAGGAGCAGTTGCCCATCAGCTAGTCTTTGGAGTTGATCTAAGCAGAAGGGACGACATCAGAAATCAAGGCTTCGGAGGAACTGCTTCACCTATTGATGTATTTAATCCTGTGTATGGACAACCGACTGGGTCTCTAACTCTTAATTTCAACACCATCACTTTGAGAGATGCTTTAGGAATTTATATTCAAGACCAGGTGACGTTAGCTGAGAATCTAAAACTCCTTCTAAGTGGACGGTTTGATCTATTTGAGCAGACCAATCAGGATTTCCTGGCAAATACTAGAACCAGTCAATCAGGTGATGCATTTAGTCCACGTGTGGGCATTGTCTATCAACCAATTCCACCCATTTCACTGTATGCCAGCTATAGTCGCTCGTTTACCCCAACATCTGGCAGAAGCTTTGAGAATCGCCAATTTCAACCAGGACGCGGCACTCAATATGAAGTTGGAGTTAAGGCAGATTTGAATGACCGTCTTTCAGCAACCCTTGCCCTGTATGACTTAACTCGGACGAATGTTTTGACGGCTGACACTAGACCGGGTGTCCCACCCGGATTATTTTCGATACAGACTGGAGAAGAACGTAGCCGAGGTGTTGAACTCGGTGTTCAAGGTGAGATTCTGCCTGGGTGGAACATCATTGCAGGCTATGCCTACACGGATGCTCGAATTACTCAAGACAATAGGCTTCCCGTAGGTGATCGGTTGACTAGTGTCCCTGAAAATACTGTTAACCTATGGACTACCTATGAAATTCAGCAGGGTACTTGGCGGGGGCTAGGAGTTGGGTTGGGATTATTTTTCGTTGGAGAACGTCAAGTAGACCTACCTAACACCTTACAGTTACCAAGTTATCTCCGCACTGACGCGGCAATTTTTTACAATCGTGGTCGATTCCGAGCTGCTCTCAATTTTAGGAATTTGTTCGACACCACCTATTTTGAAGCTTTTTCTAGTAGCCGTATTTTTTATGGTGAGCCATTTACAGTGCAAGGAACGATTCGGTGGGAGTTTTAGGGCGTTAGGTGTTTATGAGTATTTCTTTTCGTCGCTTCACCCATCTGATACTTTTGAGTATCTTGGCAGTGATACTGGTTTCGGCTTGTGACACAACCAATAACACCAGTATGACCCGCTATAAACAGCCCGTTGAGAATTGTCGAACCGTGCAACATGCGATGGGAGAAACCTGTATTCCGAATAACCCCAAACGTCTTGTTGCCATTTCTTATGTCACTCTAGCTAATGCACTTGCTCTGGGAGTTCAACCAATCGGTAGCGCTTCAGGATTAAACGATTTGCAAGATAAATTCCCTGCATATCTAGAGAATGAAACACAAGGAATAAAACAATTAGGTAACCAATATCAGCCAAACCTAGAGAGAATAGCTTTCTTAAAACCCGATCTAATCTTGGGGTGGGAAGTGGTTCGCAAAATTTATCCTCTTCTTTCTCAAATTAGCCCTACAGCAATTGTTCCGGAGCAAGTGCATTAGCTAGAGTGACATAAGAAA
>NZ_JAIVFR010000155.1 GCF_020829685.1 Nostoc sp. CHAB 5715
CGTAAACGTCGTGCTATTCGTCAACTCAACTATGACTCATCCTCCAAAATCTTTTTCCAATGCAGTTCTCGCTTCTGGGAAAACGATGATGGAATTCATGGAGGTGGTTCGGTTACTGACTTAGCGATCCGCAACGTCTATTATCCTCAACACGGACAGGAAACCGGACGAGGCGCACTCCTAGCTAGTTATACCTGGGGGAGAGATGCAGGATGTTTTGCCAGCTTACCCAAAGATTATCTGATCCGGCAGGCGATCGAAAACTTACGCGAGATTCATCCGCAAATTGATCGCACCTTTGAAGTGGCAGTGTATCATCACTGCGGCAACGATCCCTATGCTGGAGGGGTGGGTGCATTGCTAGAACCGGGTACTATGTCTCATTTCAGCAACATTGTGATTCCAGATGGGCGAGTCTATTTCGCAGGCGATCACTGTAGTAAGTTTGAAACACGCTGGATTCAGGGAGCGATTGAATCTGCTATTCATGCCGCTATGGGAGTACATGAAGCCCGCTAGGTGATTTCCAAATAAAAAATATCCCATCGCTCTCTTGGCAGGGGAACTCTTAGTACAGCATTTCATTAATTCGTAGCGAATTAAATTTAGCAATACCTTGCAATGCCAATGCGTCCCGATGCAATGTTAATGCGTCCCCTTGCAATGCCAATGCGTCCCCTTGCAATGTTAATGCGTCCCCTTGCAATGTTAATGCGTCCCGATGCAATGTTAATGCGTCCCGATGCAATGCCAATGCGTTCCCCTGCAATGTTAATGCATCGGGATGCATTAAAAACGTTACGCTTTTACGCAAAACTGTACTTAGCAGGGGGAGGAAAAGTCGTTTTGAGTCGAGAAATTGGATAATTTATTTTGGCGTTGCTGAATTGAAGTATGAATATGAAGCGATATCTTACTCATTTGCTAAGGCTGACGGCTGATCGACCCGTCGGCACTATTGCCGTCACCATCCTGCTTACCCTATCACTCTTCCTGCCACTTGGCTGGAGCGCCTGGAATGCCTATCAAGATTTTCACCGCATCGTTGTCAATGATTTTCGACTGCAACAACTGACTGGCACCATAACTCATCTTGATGAAGTATTAACCATGTCTGCCCGGATGAATGCTGTAACCGGCGACAGTCGCTGGGATGAGCGATATCAACAATTTGCACCCCAACTTGATAATGCTATAAAACAAGCAATGCAGATTGCACCAGAAGCTTACAAACACAAGGAAGTATCTCAAACGGATGCAGCAAATCTTAAACTCGTTGAGATGGAGAAGCGATCGTTTGAATTAACAAGAAATGGACAAGTTGAGGCAGCAGCAAAGTTACTCTCCAGCCCAGAATACGAGCGACAAAAGCAAATCTACGCGGCTGGAACTAGGCGTAGTACAACAGCGATTCAAAATCGAATTCAGTATCATTTTAATTCCTTTAGCCGCAATTTATTCTTATCCAGCATAATTTCTGTAGTCAGTTTACTCACACTGATTCCCATCTGGTGGGGTGTACTGCAACTGCTGCAAAAATATTTACGTGCCCGGAAAGCGAGTGAACGAGCATTAGCTGTTGCTAAAGAACAACTCGAAGCAGTCTTAGATGCTGTACCTGGTTCCATTTCCTGGATTGATTCTGGTGGAGTTTACATTGGCGTCAACCGTTATTTAGCAGAGGATTGGAATCTTTCTCAAGATGCTTTTATTGGCAAAGAAGTGGGCTTCCTTGCAGGAAGCACCCAACTAGCAGAATTCACAAGGAAGTTTTTGTTAAATCGCCAAGAATCTGCTTCCCAGGTAATCGAAGTGGATTTAAACGGCTCTAGCAAATACTACCTGGTTGCAGCACAGAAGTATCAACAGGGTACTGCAACAGTGACTGTCGGGATTGATATTAGCGATCGCAAACGCGCTGAAGAAGCCCTTCAAATTGCAGAAGAAAACTACCGCAGCATTTTTGAAAATGCTTTGGAGGGAATTTTTCAGTCCACCTCTGACGGCAAATTCAAGAGTGTTAACCCAGCAATGGCACGCATCTACGGCTATGATTCGCCGCAACAGATGGTAAATAATATTACAAATATTACAGAACAAGTCTATGTTGCTCCCGAAGATCAAGCGGATCTCACACGTCGGTTAACAGAAGATGGAGAAGTTAAAGCCTTTGAGTATCAAGCCTACCAGAAGGATGGCAGCATCATCTGGATTCAGGAAGACACTCGTGCGGTGCGAGACAAAAGCGGCAAGTTGCTTTATTACGAAGGAATTGTGCAAAACATCACCGAACGCAAACGCCGTGAAGAAGAATTGAAACGCCTGTTAGAAGAATTGAAGGTAGAAATCGACCATAAAAAACGGCAACAGGAAGTGGCAATGCTGACTAAGAGTGACCATTTCCAGGAATTGCAGTCAGAAATAGCTAGTTTGGATGTAGATGAGTTTTGGAGTTAAAGTTACAGAAATTTACCCCCGTAAATGAATTTAAGGGCTTAAAAGTCGTTGATAAATAGGTGAGAAATTTCCTCACCATAAAACTTGTTAGCAGCAAAATTTTTGGCTTGAATTTAATCAGTGTCGATGAGAATTCTGTCTCACAGTAGGGGAATACTTTAAGCAGAGGTTTCCCTACTCATTTGCTCATTTATGACTTACTCGTCACCACAACGGCGCAGTACCGCTCTAACTACTAGAACAGAATTTTCGCCCTTCGGCAACAAGCTAGTGCAATCTGGCTATGTCAATACCGAACAGATGAGGCAGGCACTAATTGAAAGCCGCAAATCTGGCAGACCCTTAACGGAAGTACTAGAGTCAATCACTGGGCAACAACTATCACCTGAGTTGCTCAGGCAATACAAAAAACAGCAGCTATTTGAACTTAAAATACTATACGGTGTTGAATTCCTCGATCCGGAAGTCAATTCCTTTGGCAACACGGAGATGGCGAACCTAATTGAAACCCTCATCCCAGTGGATATTTGCCGTCGCCACCGTTTAGTACCACTATCGAAACACGAAGACCAAACCCCGCCCTCAGTTTTAGTGGCGATGGTCGCTCCAGATAATCTAGAGGCTTCTGATGACCTGAATCGCATCTTGCGCCCCCAAGGCTTGGCGTTGCAGCGCATGGTGATTACACAGGAAGACTACCAACAGCTAATCAACCAATATTTGGATGAAATGGCTGTTAAGCAAAAGCACCTAGAACGAGAAAATTCTACAGATATTAGTCAGGATTTAGAAAATCTCGGAAATCTCGATATTGAGGATGCTCCTGAAGAAATGGAGGCTGATTTAGGGGCGGCGATGAAGGGTGCAGAGGATGCCCCAGTTATCAACCTAGTCAACAGAATCCTGGCTAAAGCTTTGCATGAGGGCGTTTCTGACATTCATATCGAACCGCAAGAAGAAAGCTTACGCATTCGCTTTCGGAAAGATGGCGTACTGCGTGAAGCTTTCCCCCTAATGCCGAAAAAAATCATCCCGGCGGTGACAGCCCGATTTAAAATCATCTCCAATCTAGACATTGCTGAACGCCGTCTACCCCAAGATGGACGCATCCGGCGGCTGTTTGAGGGACGTAAGGTGGACTTCCGTGTGAATACCTTGCCCAGTCGCTACGGGGAAAAGGTGGTGCTGCGGATTTTAGATAACTCTTCCACCCAACTGGGATTAGATAAGTTAATTACCGATCCAGAGACTTTGAATATTGTTAAGGATATGGTCAGCCGTCCCTTTGGTCTAATTTTGGTAACTGGGCCAACTGGTTCTGGGAAAACAACGTCGCTGTATTCTGCATTATCAGAAAAGAATGATCCTGGAATTAATATTAGTACTGTGGAAGACCCCATTGAATACAGTCTTCCAGGGATTACTCAAGTACAGGTGATTCGGGAAAAAGGGTTGGATTTTGCTACCGCTCTGCGGGCTTTCTTGCGGCAAGATCCAGATGTGCTACTGGTGGGTGAAACGCGGGATAAGGAAACGGCAAAAACAGCAATTGAGGCAGCCTTGACGGGTCACTTGGTATTAACTACCTTACATACCAATGATGCCCCAGGTGCGATCGCTCGTTTGGGAGAAATGGGGATTGAGCCTTTCATGGTTTCTAGTTCCCTAATTGGCGTTTTAGCTCAACGTTTAGTGCGCCGTGTATGTTCTGAATGTCGTATTGCGTACACTCCCACAACCGAAGAATTGGCTCGTTATGGTCTATCAGCTTCCTCAGATGTCGGAGTTACCTTCTATAAGGCTAACACTTTGACATTAGATGCGATCGCCGAAGCCAAAACCAAAAATCAGCTTTGCTCAAAATGTAATGGGGTCGGCTACAAAGGGCGTTGTGGTGTTTATGAAGTCATGCGAGTCACCGAAAACCTGCAAACTCTCATCAACGAGGATGCACCCACGGAACGCATCAAAGAAGTGGCAATAGAAGAGGGCATGAAAACCTTGCTGGCTTACAGTTTGGACTTAGTGCGCCTTGGTTCTACCACTCTAGAAGAAGTAGAACGGGTGACGTTTACTGATACTGGTTTGGAAGCCGAGTTAAAAGCCAAACGCAAGACTGGTCTTACCTGCCGGACTTGCAAGGCCACATTGAAACCAGAATGGCTGGATTGTCCCTACTGTATGACATCTCGGTTTTAAGGCTAATGGTCATTGGTCATTAGTCATTGGTCATTAGTCATTGGTCATTAGTCATTGGTCATTAGTCGTTAGTAATTGGCCGATGGTTAGTAACTTTAAACAAATGACAACTGACAAAGGACAAAGGACAAATAAAACATTAAAAGGAAGCAGAACTATGGAAATGATGATTGAAGACCTGATGGAGCAGTTGATTGAAATGGGTGGCTCGGATATGCATTTATCCGCAGGTTTGCCTCCCTACTTTCGCATCAGTGGCAAACTCACCCCCATAGGTGAGCATGTATTGACAGCCGATCAATGTCAAAGGCTGATTTTTAGTATGTTGAACAACACCCAGCGTAAAACCTTAGAGCAAACCTGGGAATTGGATTGTTCTTATGGTGTTAAGGGTTTGGCTCGGTTCCGGGTGAATGTCTATAAAGAACGTGGTGCTTATGCCGCTTGTTTACGGGCATTAAGTTCTAAAATTCCTAACTTTGAAAAATTAGGTCTGCCAGATATAGTGCGGGAAATGTGCGATAAGCCCAGAGGGCTTATTCTAGTCACAGGCCCTACAGGTTCCGGCAAGACAACTACCCTAGCGGCAATGATTGACTTGATTAACCGCACCAAGGCAGAGCATATTTTAACGGTGGAAGATCCAATTGAATTTGTTTATGAACCAATTAAAAGCTTGGTTCACCAACGGCAACTGGGAGAAGATACTAAAAGCTTTGCTAATGCTTTGAAAGCAGCTTTGCGGGAAGACCCAGATATTATTCTGGTGGGGGAAATGCGGGATTTGGAAACGATTTCTTTGGCGATTTCCGCAGCAGAAACAGGACACTTGGTATTTGGTACGCTACACACCAGTTCCGCCGCCCAAACTGTTGACCGGATTATCGACGTTTTCCCCCATGAAAGACAAACCCAAGTGCGGGTGCAGTTGTCTAACTCGTTAGTAGGGGTATTTAGCCAAACTTTGGTGTCCAAGAAAAACCCTAAACCCGGTGAATATGGTCGGGTGATGGCTCAAGAAATTCTGATTGTTACTCCTGCTATTTCCAACTTGATTCGAGAAGGCAAAACATCTCAAATTTACTCGGCTATTCAAACTGGCGGCAAATTGGGAATGCAAACTCTGGAGAAGGTTTTAGCCGATTTTTACAAAGCAGGAACGATCTCTTTTGAAGCGGCGATGTCTAAAACTTCTAAGCCAGATGAAATCCAACGTCTCATCGGTACTTCTGTACCACCGCAGGCAGCAGGTGCAAAACCTGGTGCGGCAGCCAAAGCGCATTAGAGGAACTGGAGAGATGAGGAGGATGAGGAAGTAGAGAGGAAGTTGCAGTAAGTCTTTCCCTTGTGCCCATGCCCAATACTTCGGCTTCGCTCAGTACAAGTGCCCAATGCCCCATACCCAATCCCCAATGCCCAACCCCCAATAAATAACGACTATTTTGAATTGATTTATGCCAACCTACGTTGCCCGTGTTCGGGATTCTCAAGGAAAATCCCGAACAGAAAAAATTGTTGCTGAATCCTTGGTGCAAGCTCGTACTAATCTCAGAGAGCAAGGTTTTGTAGTCCAAGAACTCAAACAATTTCAAGGATTTCAGGTAAATTTTGACTTAAAAAAATTCCAGAATTCCTTTGTTAAGGTTTCTGTGAAAGACAAAGCCGTTTTTTCCCGTCAATTTGCCGTTTTGATGAATGCAGGGGTTGCGATCGTTAGAAGTCTTGGGGTACTTTCCGAGCAGTGTAGTAATACTAAACTCAAACAAGCCCTAATTGAAATTAGCAACGATGTTCAAAGCGGAATGAATCTTTCAGAGTCAATGCGGAAGCATCCTGACTGCTTTGATGGATTATATGTGAGTATGATTCAAGCTGGCGAAGTTGGTGGTGTTCTAGACGAAGTATTAAATCGTTTAGCCAAGTTGTTAGAAGATGTTGCCCGCTTACAAAACCAAATTAAATCAGCATTGTCTTATCCAAGTGTTGTGGGTTTTATCGCAGTTGCTATCTTTCTGGGTATGACCATTTTTCTGATTCCGGTTTTTGCGAAGATTTTTACAGAAATCGGAACTGAATTACCACCTCTAACGCAATTTTTGATGGATGCTAGTCTATTTTTGAGAAGTCCGAAGGTTTTCGTGCTTATAGCTGCTCTTATAGGATTGAAAATTGGTTTTACACAATACAGTAAAACTCCTGCTGGCCGCTTAACAATTGATCGTTTTTCCCTGAAGATGCCGCTGTTTGGTGACTTAATTCAAAAATCTGCGGTTGCCCGCTTTAGCCGAACTTTTGGTTCTTTGACTCGTTCAGGTGTACCAATTTTAACTTGCTTGGAAATTGTCCGAGATACATCAGGAAACGTAGTGATTGCCAATGCGATAGACGCAGCCCGTATAGAGATTCAACAAGGAGGTATGATTAGCATTGCTTTACAAAAAGATAGCGTTTTTCCGGCTATGGCAATTCAGATGATTAGTATTGGAGAAGAAACTGGAGAATTAGATGGAATGTTGATGAAAGTTGCCGATTTCTATGAAGATGAAGTCGAGCAGGCGGTAAAATCAATGACCAGTATTTTGGAACCAGTTATGATTGTATTTGTAGGGGGAATGGTTGGAACCATATTGTTAGCAATGTATTTACCTATGTTTAAGGTATTTGAAAAGCTGGGATAGAGGATTAAAAGTTAAGAGTTATGAGTTAGGAGTTAGGAATTAAAACTTTTTATTTCTAATTTTTAACTCATAACTCCTGTACAGACGCGATTAATCGGGTTTCTACTCCTCACTATTTAATAAACTATGACTGTGCAAAAATCTCACTACGAAGCGAGTTTGGCAGAGTACAGCAATCATTTAGCTGCGATCGCCTTACTAAAGCAATATCGGCCATACTTGGAGATGATTCCCAGTCTGCGCCGTCCAGATGAAAGTGTCATCACTATTCCCTTGCCAATTGTCCGTCTTCGCAATACTGCTACAACAGCCCCACAAACGATTTGCTTACCCTGTGATGTAGCAATTTTGATGTGCGATCCAGAGTGGAAAATCAAAACTGGAGCAGAAATTTTAGTCTTTATTCATCGTGCTGATGAAGACTTTTCTGATTTGTTAGGACGTTGGCGACAAACTCAAGTTTGGCTAGACAATGATTATGAGTGGTTGATGCCTCTGTGTCACAGTCATATTTTGAGTGAAGGAGCTAATATTATATATCCTCTGTTTGTCGTTTTTAACGAGACTTTAGAACGCATCCAACGAGGACTTGTAGGGGCTGAACTTCCATTTATTATACAAACACCAGATTCGCTGCTTGAGGAGAATTCCACAGATATTTTTTCTCCAGAAACTCCACCAGCTTAAAAAAAGTTAGAAGTTAACACTGAGGAGTTTGGAGTTTAAAATCGCAAGTTTGGAGTATATTCAGAGGCTCTAAATTTGTGATTTTATATTTTAAACAGACGCGATTAATCGCGCCTCTACTCTTGTACAGGCGCGATTAATCGCGCCTATTACCTAACAAACTGCGGCATAATTTCGGCAGCAGTGAATATTCCATAAATGCCGCGTTGGTACAATTGTCTACCAGCTTTGAGATAGCCAAAGGCGGGGCCGCAAACATTGGCTGCCATACTGGTTTCATCTCCCAGAGTAAAGGTATGGGTGGAAATTTTCCCTTCAAAGGTGCGCCCTGTTACCTTAACGTTGGTGCTGAGAGGCTTTTTAGGATTGCGAGTATCGACTACACCACCAACAGTAACGCGATCGCGCCCTACTATTCCCGCTACCTCTAGCATCACATCATCAGCGTGTTCCATATTCGTCAAGGTAAGCACACCATTAGTTTTATCTAGTAATGCTTCTACTTCTGCGTCAGTCATCGCCCTGGCGGTTTCCGCTGTGTAACCAGGGATATGGCCAATATCTTCCCGAACGGTGGCGCGGTAAGCTTCCCAGTTGGCAATTCCCACCCCGAAGGTAATTTCGACTTGGTGAATTTCCGCGTAGCTTTGGGCTGCTAAAGCTGCTGCGGCGGTTAACAGTCCGGGTGTAGCACCACAGCCTGTCATGTAAGTAATCCCGGCTGCTTGCAGTTCTTCTTTCATCGCTAGTAGTTGTTCTACAGCAGTGGTGCGCTTAATCGCATCCACTAGCACGCCACGCCAACCAGATTTAATAAACTCCTTGGCTACAGAGGGGATAAAATCATTTGGTAGGTTGGGTAAAGCCAGAAAATACCCATCCACTGGTTGAGCTATTTCAATTACATCCTGAATACTTTGATTTGTTAACGTACCAGCTGGCTCTAAATGACCTACCGAACCTTGGGACTGGTAGGTTGCAATGCATTTTTGAGTATTTAAACCTTCAGCAGCGTAAGCGTAACCTTTTTGATCTGCTGCGGCGACTAAAATCATTTCTTGTTTAGCAGCAAGTACCTTGGCGGCGGCTTGTCCGAGTCCGCCGAAACCTAGTACTCCTATGCGTATCGCTGGCGAAATATTTAGAGAATTTTTGACTTTTTCGGAATTCATAGTCAATTGGTTAAGTTGAATCAAAAGCTTTTAGCATTCGCCATCTCAGCTTCCAGCTTGTAACTGGTGGCTGATGGCTGATAGCTCAAAGCTATAGAGGTTAATTATGATTCATTATCCTGGGTTCTTTGGCTGACTGATGTTTTTTTATGTAAGCTACTTGTACAGTATGAAAAATTAATTTTCATCAACAAGCTGTAAAACCCTCTTGTATAAAGGTTCAGCCACCCAGAATCCTGCTTGGTTAATTAGAGCATCTAACAGAGGTTTCACGGCAGAAATTAGCTTTTGACTTTTAGCTTCAACCAAGATTCCTAAAATCCCTGTGTAGCTGAGATTTACTTTAGCCGCAACCATGCGACCACGACGTTCATCAATCAAAACTTGATCTGCTTTCATTTCCAGTGCTAGAGCGATCGCTTCAGCTTCACCAATATCCAATTCATTGCCGAGTGCTTCAACTAGTATACGATCTTGAACTGGACGAGTTTCAATCCAGATAAAAGTTTGTACTTCAGTTGCACCTGCAACTGGAAAGTTGGGATTCAGTTAGTTCTCGGTAGACAGCTTCAGGAATTAGGACTGTTCTGTAAAGCTGTTGTAGTAACAATACCTTCGCCAAAAATAAATAGGGCGTTCTGTAGTAAAGTTGTTGTTTACCACAACGACAACTTCCAGTCTACAGAACGCCCATGCTAGATATAGTAACACTTCTTTTAAGTTTAGAAGTTGAT
>NZ_JAIVFR010000156.1 GCF_020829685.1 Nostoc sp. CHAB 5715
CAAGAAAAATCAGCAGCTATTGACTGCTAACCTGGAACTGGCAAAACTCCGAAATACACTGTTTCCGCTAATTGGCGGGCTAGCTAATGTCAGTTCGCTGGTAATCATCTGGCTAGGGGCGGCGCGGTACATTTTTATAGTCTGGGCGAAGGACTTGGTTCAACAGTCACATTCACCGTACCACTATATCAACAACCAGTTATGGTTTCATCTAATGATGGCGACTCAACAAACAGTGCTGAATGTTAGTCATTAGTCATTGGTCACTAGTCATTAGTCATTTGGAAGATTACCAGTACTGGGTTTTGAGTTTTAAACTTTAAATTTTTTTAGCAATTATTATTTAATAAGCATATTGGGCATGGGGTATTGGGAAAAAACTTTCCTTGTCCTCACCTCCTGGCGTTCTCTTCAGGACTTTAACCGCTAAAGTAGAGTAGGAGGGCTTGCACGATAAATTGTTCAGCTAATCTAATATGAAGTTGCTAAAATCAGCAGTGGTTTAGTCGAAAGTCATTAAAAACTGACTGACACCTGACAATCTAGCGGCAATTAGATTTAGGATCGATTTAAGAAAGCTGGAAAACAAAATTTTGGATAATGGTTAATGAGTAACCGCGCATAGGCCACAGAAATCATTATTATTCAATGCCCAATGCCCCATACTTCGGCTTCGCTCAGTACAAGTGCCCCATGCCCAATGCCCCATTCCCAATCCCCATCATTAACTTAGCAGGTCTAAAACTATGGAACTCACAATCGACAACGTTGAAACAGTCTTAGATGAAATGCGCCCTTATCTCATGTCTGATGGCGGCAATGTGGAACTCGTAGAACTCGATGGGCCTATTGTAAAACTGCGCTTGCAAGGTGCGTGTGGTTCTTGTCCCAGTTCTGCAATGACTCTGAGAATGGGTATTGAACGCCGCTTAAAGGAAATGATTCCCGAAATTGCAGAAATTGAACAAGTCGTGTAAAAGTTAGGAGTTAGAAGTTAGGAGTTATGAGTTTGAATCAACTCCTAACTCCTCATTCTTAACTCCTAACTATTCCTATGTCTCATCCTCTTTACATCGCTTTTATCTGGCATCAACATCAGCCGCTGTACAAATCTCCTGGCAGCGGCGTTTCGCTATCTTCTAGTCAGCAGTACAGGCTTCCTTGGGTACGTTTGCATGGAACTAAAGATTATTTGGATTTGGTATTGCTCTTAGAGCGGTATCCTAAGTTACACCAAACGGTGAATTTAGTTCCATCGCTGATATTGCAATTAGAAGATTATATTGCTGGCACTGCTTTTGACCCTTACCTCACAGCCAGCTTGACACCGGATGAACAACTCACCCAGCAACAGCGCGAATTTATTATCCAGCACTTTTTCGATGCCAATCACCATACTCTGATTGACCCTCATCCCCGTTATGCCGAGTTGTACCAGCAAAGGCAGGAAAAAGGACAAGCTTGGTGTTTAGCAAATTGGGAATTGCCAGATTATGGTGATTTGCTAGCTTGGCACAATTTGACTTGGATCGATCCTCTGTTTTGGGATGACCCAGAAATTGCTACTTGGTTAAAACAGGGTCGGAATTTTACTTTAAGCGATCGCCAGCGCATTTATTCCAAACAGCGAGAAATTCTCAGGCGCATTATCCCCCAACATCGCAAAATGCAGGAGGCGGGGCAGCTAGAAGTTACCACCACGCCTTACACTCACCCGATTTTACCCTTGCTAGCTGATACTAACTCTGGTCGGGTGGCTGTGCCTAATATGACACTACCTAAGCAGCGTTTTCAGTGGTCAGAAGATATTCCCCGCCACTTGCGGAAAGCTTGGAACTTTTATAAAGACCGCTTTGGACAGATACCTCGTGGTTTATGGCCTTCGGAACAATCAGTAAGTCCGGCAATCCTTCCAGATATTATTAACCAAGGATTTAAGTGGATATGCTCAGATGAAGCCGTGTTGGGGTGGACGCTGAAACACTTTTTCCATCGGGATGGGGCGGGGAATGTGCAGCAACCAGAACTGTTGTATCGACCCTATCGCCTGCAAATCGCCGAGGGTGACTTGTCAATTGTGTTTCGTGACCACAGATTATCAGATTTGATTGGCTTTACTTATAGCGCGATGCCAGCAAAAAAGGCAGCAGCAGATTTAGTGGGACATTTGCAAGCGATCGCTAAAATGCAAAGAGAAAGTCAAAGTGAACAACCTTGGCTAGTTACCATCGCCTTGGATGGGGAGAATTGCTGGGAATTTTATCCCCAAGATGGGAAACCCTTCTTAGAAGCTTTATATCAAAGTTTGAGCGATGAACCCCACCTCAAACTCGTCACCGTCTCCGAATTTCTGGAAGAATTTCCAGCCACAGCCACCATTCCCGGAGGACAACTACATAGTGGTTCTTGGGTGGATGGCAGTTTCACCACTTGGATCGGCGATCCCGCCAAAAATCGTGCTTGGGATTACTTGACACAAGCAAGGGAAATGCTCGCAAGTCATCCTGAAGCGACGGAAGAAAACAACCCCGAAGCATGGGAAGCGTTGTATGCCGCAGAGGGTTCAGACTGGTTTTGGTGGTTTGGTGCAGGACACTCCTCAAATCAGGATGCCATCTTTGATCAATTGTTTCGAGAACACTTGTTTGGCATTTACAAAGCGTTAAATGAACCTGTACCGCCCTATCTCAAGCAACCAGTAGAAATCCACGAAGCGCAGAGAAACCATACCCCACAAGGGTTTATTCATCCCGTCATCGATGGTAAGGGTGATGAACAAGATTGGGATAAAGCTGGACGTATAGAAATTGGCGGGGCGCGGGGGACGATGCACAATAGCAGTGTCATCCAGCGACTTTGGTATGGGGTGGATCACCTCAATTTCTATTTGCGGCTGGACTTTAAAAGTGGCGCTGCACCAGGGCAAGATTTGCCAGCAGAGTTGAATTTGCTGTGGTTCTATCCAGAAAAAACAATGGTTAACAGCCCAGTTCCTTTGGCAGATTTACCAGATGCAGCCCCACTTAATTACCTTTTCCACCATCTTCTAGAAATTAACTTGCTGACGCAATCGATTCAGTTTCGGGAAGCTGGAGACAATTATCAGTGGCATCCCCGTTTCAGTCGCGCTCAAGTAGCTTTAAATAGTTGTTTAGAGTTGGCAGTACCGTGGGCAGATTTACAAGTTCCGCCAGATTATCCTTTGCGCCTGATTTTGGTGCTTGCAGATGAAGGGCGTTTTTGCAACTATTTGCCAGAAAATGCTTTGATTCCTATTGAGGTGCCTTAGTACAGCTTTGCGTAAAATCGTAGCGTTTTTAATGCAAGGGGACGCATTGGCATTGTCAGCCGATGCATTAGTATTGTCAACCGATGCGTTGGCATTGTCAACCGATGCGTTGGCATTGTCAGCCGATGCGTTGGCATTGTCAGCCGATGCATTGGCATTGTCAGCCGATGCATTGGCATTGTCAGCCGATGCGTTGGCATTGTCAGCCGATGCATTGGCATTGTCAGCCGATGCATTGGCATTGTCAACCGATGCATTGGCATTGTCAACCGATGCATTGGCATTGTCAGTCGATGCATTGGCATTGCAGGGTATTGCCAAATTTAATTCGCTACGAATTAATGAAATGCTGTACTTAGAACTCAATAGGTTTGGTGTTATACGATTTCGCAAAATACCTACTAGTGTCAAGCTAACTTTGCTTGGGTTAAATAACGTAGACGCACGGCTTGCCGCAGGCTACCGCTCCAAACATAGAGAACACAGAGAGAAAGATTCTAAAACTTGGTAAATCAACTTTTTATTTCTCTCTTTTCCTTCTTCCTTTGCGTCCTTTGCGTCCTTCTCTAACGAGACGCACTCGCGTTTGCGGTTCGTTCCTTTACCCCAATACGGTTCAGTTAGAGCTAAAAACCTGATTTTGCGTAGGTTGGGTTGAGGAACGAAACCCAACATTCTCTCGGCTTTGTTGGGTAACACTTACGCTCTACCCAACCTTGTATCTTAGAAGAAGTGGTAGACCGTCCCAACCTTGGTCATAATAGACCGTACAGTGCACGGGTCACCACAACGAGATAATTTGCCTTGGTGCATTTCTGACAATTTTAAACCAATTGTTAACGCGTAAGGCTTGCAAACGTTTTTATACTTTCTATTAGCCCTTTAGCCGATGGCACAGCATCTCTACTGATGCGATCGCATGACTTGGGTAAATTTTTCATGTCTTTTTTTGCCTCCACGGGAAATCCAGCAACTGAGGAAGATTCGGCGGCGAAGCGGAGTGTAGGCGTGCGGGCTGTGATTATCTAGACTACAAGTCACAAGTCTTCTAGCCCGTACCAGACACCGCCGAATCTAGCGCAGCGTTCCTCAGTTGCGTCAATCCTCCCACCTCCGGTTTTTTGTTAACGATCGCTTGACTTTTAAGACAGTCGCTATTGACAAGATTTAGATATTCATCAGAAGATTTAAGTGATTTAACGGTTATCAAAGTAATTTTTGCCTACAAAGTCAAATCTGTTGACTAGCTAACACCAAAAGACCGCTATCAATACAACTGGTAATTGTAAGCCTTGTAATTCGTGATTAAATTTCCTAATTACGAATTACGTAGCTTGCTTGTTGCCTGCATACGAGTATTAGGAATTACGAATTACAAAGGGGACGCTACACGAAGGCAGGTTTCAAAACTGGAATTTTTTGTGAGTCCGCGCAGGCAAAAAGACTTTGTGTAGCCGCCAATTCCATTTACCAAGGCTCTCGACTTCCTAAATCACTACCAATACATAAGAAAATCATGGTTAATTCATCATTGAATCTCTCAGACCTCAACGGCGCTAACGGCTTCGCGATCAACGGTATCAATGCTGGTGACGGCTTTGGCGATTCTGTCAGCAGTGCCGGAGATGTCAACTCAGACGGCATCGCTGACCTGATTATCGGGGCACCTTATGCCGACCCCAACGGCATCT
This sequence comes from Nostoc sp. CHAB 5715, assembly GCF_020829685.1. Taxonomy (GTDB): domain Bacteria; phylum Cyanobacteriota; class Cyanobacteriia; order Cyanobacteriales; family Nostocaceae; genus Nostoc. The sequence goes on from NZ_JAIVFR010000156.1 coordinate 4,981, forward strand.
CGTCGGGGCAGAGCTACGTGGTATTTGGCAAGAGCACAGGATGGAGCGCCACTCTCAATCTGTCTGACCTCAACGGCGCTAACGGCTTCGCGATCAACGGCATCGCGGCGGGTGACTGGTCAGGCAGTTCTGTCAGCAGTGCCGGAGATGTCAACTCAGACGGCATCGCTGACCTGATTATTGGGGCACTATTTGCCGGCGGCCCCAACAGACCCAATTCAGGGCAGAGCTACGTGGTATTTGGCAAGAGCACAGGATGGAGCGCCACTCTCAATCTGTCTGACCTCAACGGCGCTAACGGCTTTGCTATCAACGGCATCAATGTTGCTGACTTTTCAGGCCGTTCTGTTAGCAGTGCCGGAGATGTCAACTCAGACGGCATCGCTGACTTGATTATCGGAGCATTTCAAGGCGACCCCAACGGCGACGATTCTGGGCAGAGCTACGTGGTATTTGGCAAGAGCACAGGTTTTAGCGCCACTCTCAACCTTTCTGACCTCAACGGCGCTAACGGCTTTGCTATCAACGGCATCGCGGCGGATGACGGCTCTGGCTTTTCTGTCAGCAGTGCCGGAGATGTCAACTCAGACGGCATCGCTGACCTAATTATCGGAGCACTATCTGCCTCCCCCAACGGCACCGATTCAGGACAGAGCTACGTGGTATTTGGCAAGAGCACAGGATGGAGCGCCACTCTCAACCTGTCTGACCTCAATGGCGCTAACGGCTTCGCGATCAACGGCATCGCGGTGGGTGACAGATCAGGCTATTCTGTCAGTAGTGCCGGAGATGTCAACGACGATGGCATCGCTGACCTGATTATCGGGGCACCAGATGCCTCCCCCAACGGCACCTACGTGGTATTTGGCAAGAGCACAGGATGGAGCGCCACTCTCAATCTGTCTGACCTCAACGGCGCTAACGGCTTCGCGATCAACGGCATCAATGCTGGTGACGGCTATTCTGTCAGTAGTGCCAAAGATGTCAACGACGATGGCATCGCTGACCTGATTATCGGGACAAGTAACCGTGACTCTACTGAGCAGAGCTACGTGGTATTTGGCAAGAGCACAGGATGGAGCGCCACTCTCAATCTCTCTGACCTCAACGGCGCTAACGGCTTCGCTGGCATCGCGGTGGGTAACGAACCAGACGTTTCTGTCAGTAGTGCCGGAGATGTCAACAACGACGGCATCAGTGACCTGATTATCGGGACACCTGGAGGCTTCCTCAACGGCGACAGTCCAGGGCAGACCTACGTGGTATTTGGGGGGAAGAATATAGGTAGGGGCAGCACCATTAACCTGATTGGAACTGCTGGTACAGATACTCTTTTTGGCACAAATAGCAACAATCTCATCGATGGCAAAACTGGTAACGATACCCTGACAGGCAATGGTGGTCAAGATAAGTTTGTGATTCGCTATGGCGATGGCAATGACATCATCACCGATTTTGGTGGTGTAGGTAAAGGCATAAATCCAACAGCAGCAGTGATTGCCAATGTTGACACTTTGAAATTTACAGGTTCGGGATTGACTGCTCGAAATCTACTGTTGACTCCTGATGGCAACAACTTGGAAGTCACCTTTGAAAATGCGGCTAATACCAAAGTTACACTGCAAAACTTCCTCTTAGAAAACCTGGATAACCTGCCAGCAAATTCTTCAACACCTGCACAGGGCAATATAGAGTTTGATGGGCAAACCAGCATCGCCGACAGCTTTGATGTGATTAATTCTAACTCTACTCAAACTAGCATTTTCAACAAAAACACTGTTACTTTCCTCAATGAATTAAACAATAACATCGTGGGTTTTGATCAATCCAATGATGTGATTAATGGTCAAGGGGGTAACGACATCATTAATGGCTTGAGTGGCAATGACTTGTTGCGGGGCGGGTCAGGCGATGATATTCTCATCGGTGGAGAGGGCAATGATACTCTTGTGGGTGGTGTAGGCAATGATATTCTCGTTGGTGGTGTAGGTGCTGACAGATTCCTTTACAACACCGATGCTGCTTTTGCCCTAACTGCTATTGGTGTAGATGCCATTACTGACTTCAACAGTTCCCAAGGTGATAAGATTATCCTAGATCGAACTACTTTTAGTGCTATTACCTCTGCTGTGGGAACGGGTTTTAATAACTTGAGTGATTTTGAAGTCACTAATTTAGCGGGGACTAGCACGGCGAAAATTGTCTACAATCCCGTGAGTGGGCAGTTGTTCTACAACCCTAATGGTAACGCAGCTGGTTTTGGCAGTGGTGGTTTATTTGCAACTCTAACTGGTGCGCCAACTCTGGCCGCATCAGATTTTGTCTTGCAAGCATAATTCCGACAAAACACCGAGTTCCAGGCTTAGAACTCGCCATAAGCAGCAGTTGCTAAATATGCCGCCAGTGGCAAGCCTGCACCGAAGAAAGACTTAGGGATGATTGCCATGACCTACGGAAATGTCTACGTAGCGAGTGTAGCCCTTGGCGCTAGAGATGAACATACCCTGAAAGCATTTCTGGAAGCAGAAGCTTATGATGGGCCATCAATAATTATTGCTTACAGCCACTGCATCGCCCACGGCATTAATATGACCACAGGGATGAATCATCAGAAAACTTTGGTAGAATCAGGTCGTTGGTTGCTGTATCGGCATAATCCAGAGTTGCTCCTCCAGGGTAAAAATCCATTGCAATTGGATATGCGATCGCCTCAGCAATCTGTAGAAGATTCGATGTATCAAGAAAATCGCTTCAAAATGCTTACTAAGAGTAAACCCGACGTAGCCAAGCACTTGTTAGAACAAGCGCAAGCCGAGGTAGATACACGTTGGCAGATGTACCAATATCTCGCAAAGCGCGATATTCTCTAAACATTATACCATTTCACTTTAATGATACAAATACGCTCTTTTGGGGCATGGCAATGCCATGCCCCTACGATAAATCTATATGTATCAGGATTTTCGTGAATTGGTATTAGCCCTGATTTTCGTTATAAACATTGCAATTTTAGTAACTGAAGTCGCAATTTTCGTTATAAAATAATCATTTTGGTTACTAAAATCGTTATTTTCGTTACAAACATTATAATTTTCGTTACAAAATAATCATTTTAGTTACTAAAGTCGTTATTTTCGTTACAAACATTATAATTTTCGTTATAAAATAACCATTTTGGTTATGAAAGCCATTATTTTCGTTAATAACGCTGTGGTTTAAGTTGTGTTGAACCCAGACTTGAGCCAACAAACGCACAAATATTGGGTTTCGTTCCTCAACTCAAGTTATAAAAATAGTGCCATGTCTACGACGGGCTACGCGTACACAAAAACTTGACTTGGCACGTCATAAAATTAACTCTCAGTTTACCAGAATTTCACCCAGCCTATTGACAATATTTAGATATTCATCAGAGTATTTAAGTGGTTTAACGGTTATCAAAGTAATTTTTGTTTACAAAGTTAAATCCGTTGACTAGCTAATATCAAAAGACCGCTATCAATACAACTCGTAATTGTAAGCCTTGTAACTCGTGATTAAATTTCCTAATTACGAATTACGAATTACAAACGGGACGCTGGGCGATGGCAGGTTTGAAAACGGGAATTTTTTGTAAGTTTGTGCAGGCTTTTTCGTGTTTGTCTAGCCGCGAATTCCATTGACCAAGCCTCACGAATGCTCAATCACTACAAACACAGGAGAAAATCATGGCTAATTTATCATTCAATTTCGTTAACGTCTCCGACTTGAATGGCACTAATGGCTTTATAATTAACGGCATTACAGAAGTTGCAGAATCTGACGGCTCAGGCTACTCAGTCAGCAATGGGGGGGACATCAACAACGATGGCATTGACGACCTGATTATTGGGGCAGATGGTGCCGACCCCAACGGCATCTCTGGTGCTAGGCAAAGCTATGTAGTGTTTGGGGGGAAGAACATCGGCAGTGGCAGCACGATTAAGCTAACGGGAACTGCCTCAGCAGACACTCTCATCGGTACAATTGGGAACAACATCATCGACGGCAAAGCTGATAACGATACCCTGACAGGCAACGGTGGTCAAGATAAGTTTGTATTTCGCCCTGGCGATCGCAATGACATCATCACCGATTTTGGTGGCGTTGGTGAAGGCTCAAACCCATCATCGGCTGTAATTGCCAATGTTGATACGCTGCAATTTACCGGTTCGGGATTGACTGCCAAAAATCTGCAACTAACTCCAATAGGCAACAACTTAGAAGTCACCTTTGAAAATGTGGCATCTACCAAAGTAACTCTGCAAAACTTCCTCTTAGAAAACCTGGATAACCTGCCAGAAACTGATTCAACGCCAGCTATTGGCAATATAGAGTTTGATGGACAAACAAGCATCACCGACAGCTTTGATGTAATTAATGCCAACTCTACTCAAACTAGCATTTTCAACAAAAACACTGTCACCTTCCTGAATGAATTAAACAATAACATCGCAGGTTTTGACAACTCAGATGATGTGATTAATGGTCAAGGAGGTAATGACATCATTAATGGCTTCAGTGGCAATGACTTGTTGCGAGGCGGGTCAGGCGATGATATTCTCATCGGTGGATTCGGTAATGATACTCTTGTGGGTGGATTCGGCAATGATATTCTCGTTGGTGGTGTAGGTGCTGACAGATTCTTTTACAACACCGATGCTGCTTTTGCCCTGACTGCTATTGGTGTAGATGCCATTACTGACTTCAACAGTTCCCAAGCTGACAAGATTGTACTGGATCAAACTACTTTTAGTGCGATTACCTCTTCTGCGGGAACGGGTTTTAATAACTTGAGTGATTTTGAAGTGACTAATTTAGCGGGGACTAGCACGGCGAAAATTGTCTACAATCCCGTGAGTGGGCAGTTGTTCTACAACCCTAATGGCAACGCAGCTAGTTTTGGCAGTGGTGGTT
>NZ_JAIVFR010000157.1 GCF_020829685.1 Nostoc sp. CHAB 5715
TTACCTCTTGAAAACCACGCTTGATAATAATTTGTCTTATATTGCACAGCTTGATCGTAAGCTGTAAATGCATCTTGGTAACGTCGCAAATTTACTAAGGAATTTCCCCAATTATACCAGGCTTGCTTCTAAAGCAGCCAGGAAATCAGCATCGGTTTCAACTCGTATTAATTGCGAACTAATACGAGTTGAAACCGATGCTGATTTCCTGGCTGCTTTAGAAGCAGAGACTTTCGATTTAATTCTTGCCGATTATGCTCTGCCATCTTTTGATGGAATTTCTGCTTTAGAAATTGCCCGAAATCGCACTCCTGAGGTTCCTTTTATCTTTGTTTCTGCGGCGCTAGGTGAAGAATTAGCGATCGAAGCCCTGAAGAATGGCGCAACCGATTATGTATTAAAACAACGATTAGGGCGATTAGTTCCCTCAGTGCAACGGGCATTGCGGGAAGCTCAGGAGCGCCGGGAGCGCCAGCAAGCAGAAGAGTCCTTACAGAAGAGTGAAGCCAAGTATCGCAGAATTGTTGACACCTCTTATGAGGGAATCTGGATGATTGACTCTCAATCACGAACAGAGTTCGTGAATCAACGCTTCTGTGAGATGTTAGGCTATCCGGCTCAAGAAATGCTCGGTCGTTCCATGTTTGATTTTATGGATCAGGCTGATGGAATAGCAGCCGAAGAGAAACTGGAGTGGCTGAAGCGAGAAGGGAGTGATTTAAAAGAAGGTCGATTGCGCTGTAAGGATGGTTCCTACATTTGGACACTGATTTCTGCTAGAGCGATTTTGAATGAACAAAATGAGTTCTTAGGCGCGATCGCTATGCTAACTGATATCACTGATCGCAAACGCACCGAATCAGAACGCGATCGCCTTTTGCAACTTGAGCAAACAGCCAGGGCGCAAGCAGAGGCTGCTAACCGGATCAAAGATGAGTTTTTGGCAGTACTTTCCCATGAATTGCGATCGCCACTGAATCCGATTATCGGCTGGGCAAAACTGTTGCAAAGCCGTAAATTTGATGAGATATCGCTCCAAAAAGCTCTTGAAACTATTGAACGCAATGCCAAATTACAAGCTCAACTAATTGAAGACTTACTAGATGTTTCTCGCATCCTCCAAGGTAAACTCAATCTCAACATGATGCCAGTCAATCTGGCATTCACCATTGAAGGCGCAATGGAAACAGTGCGTTTAGCAGCAGAGGCAAAAACCATTCAGATTGAGACGATGCTTGATCCGCAGGGGAAAGTTTTGGGTGATTCAGCCCGCTTACAGCAAGTTTTCTGGAATTTATTATCGAATGCCGTCAAGTTTACAGCGACTGGGGGAAAAGTAAATGTGCAATTGGAGTGCATCGACGCTCAAGTGCAGATTACCGTCAGCGATACAGGTAAAGGCATTGATCCTGATTTTCTACCTCATGTGTTTGACTATTTCCGTCAGGGTGACAGTACAACAACTAGAAAGTTTGGTGGGTTAGGGTTAGGTTTAGCGATCGCTCGTCACTTGGTCGAAATGCACGGTGGAACGATTTGGGCCGAAAGTCTTGGTGAGGACAAAGGAGCTATCTTTACAGTTAGATTACCTCTGCTCAAGGAATCTGCAACAATTAAGGATGACACGAATCCTGATTCCTCAACAGCCGCTTTTGCCTCTTCTCCCCTGATGGGCTTACAAGTTCTGATTGTAGATGACAATGCTGATACCCGCGACTTTTTCAGCTTTGTGCTAGAACAGTTTGGAGCGATCGTCACCGCAGTAGCATCAGGAGATGAAGCATTACAAGCGCTAACACAGTCAAAGCCAGATATCTTACTCAGCGATATTGGGATGCCAGAGATGAACGGCTATATGCTGATAAAACAGGTGCGGACTCTAGAAGCAGAAATAGGGGAAAAACAGATTCCTGCGATCGCTCTGACTGCTTATGCAGGCGAAATCAATCAGCAGCAAGCACTAAAAGCAGGCTTTCAACACTACATCGTTAAACCTGTAGCACCAGAGGAATTGCTCACGGCGATTTCTAATCTAGTCCAATCTAGTTAGGTGTTTGCGATCAACCTGAGTAATTAGATGAACCTGATTAATGTTAAAATTTTTAAACTATGCTTCAGAGCCAATACAAGCGTTTCAATTGCGTGGAATAGCTTCGCTTCAGACACAACCATGTTATGTCTCTACCACTATCCACCGCATTCGTGACATTTTAAGATAAAGTGCCTTTTGTCAATCAGTTAAAATACTCAAAATAACCTTAATAAAAATTTTGACAGATCCTTTGCTGGTTCTAAAATGAAATTGGACGATCAAAGCTGACACGCCCTAGCTTATGCAAGACTTCAGACAAGAAATAAATGCCAGAGCTTCTATAGATTTAGAACAGCGAAGGACTTGGTATTCTCCGGTTGCTGATGTTTATTATAATGCAAGACCGCACTATCCAAAGGAACTAATTGATCGGTCTGTGGCTTTAGCCCAACTTGACTCAGATGCATCGATTCTTGAGGTTGGTTGTGGCCCAGGAAATGCGACGGTGGCTTTTGCTCAATTTGGTTTTTCAATGACGTGTATTGAGCCAAACCAGGATTTTTGTCATTTGGTACAACACAACTGCGATCGATATCCAAAAGTTACAATTTGCAATACTTCATTTGAGGAGTGGGAACTAGAAGCAAAACAGTTCAATGCCGTACTATTTGCCAATGCCTTTCACTGGATACCGTCAGAGATTAGATATACCATAATCATTGGAGGATTAGCATTAATAATTAGGGCTTGCTGAATAGAATTGTAATATAGACCAGATAAGGGTTTTAAGCCTTTTTCCAACAAACAAGTGCAAGGTTATAACATCTAGAGTCGCAAAACCCTTGCACAATCGTTAGCGATCGCTGGGTAAATTTGGAAACTGACCGATGAAACAAGTATTTTGTAAGCTGTGTGGCTTCTACATTTGCTTGAGAGACTTATTCAGCAAGCCCTAATTAATGCTTACTATACTTCCAGACTCTCTTTTAGTGAAAATCAGAGTGTATTAACCAAACTCCTTTGTAAGACATTATGGGACAACAACATAGTAACTGACATTAAGAACACCCAAGAAATAGAAGAAGTTGTTCCAGAACGTTTTTCTAAAGCAATTGAACTGCGTAAGTCCTAACTAATTATCCGGACTTGATATAACAATTATGAAACGCCAAGAGGTTTTCAATATAGTTGCGATCGCGCACTGAAGTTATTGGTAGCAAATGGATTGGTCTATTTAAAAGACAACTCAAGAAAATAAATTTCCGGAGTTAAATATATCACTAAAAATTATATAAATATCAAATTTAAAGATATTTTTTAGAAAGTAAATTTTATTTGTATTCTCTGACAAAAAGGTTTATTTGATTTAATTTGTCTCTAATTGTTGGCGCTGTTACAACCCGCGAGTTTGAAAACATTTACTATACCTGAGTACTTTAAAAAAACAAAAGTATTTCATCAAAAACATAAGTCTATTAATACTGGAGAGTGACTTGTTGTCATCCCAGTTAAATAGCAGTAGGTTGGTAAATTATCAACAATTACCATTTCTAATGAACTATGAATCGAACGATTAACAATAAGTATTTAGTTTTTTCTGCGCCACTAGTTAAGAGGTAATCTATGGTGCGAAATTCAAAGCTAGGGTACAGAACGTTCCCTAAGTCTCTTCTGCGTCTATCCGTTGGTGTAGGTATAATTGCATTTTTATTGATTGGCGGAATAAGTTTTTATATACTAAAAAGCTGGCAAAATTATGCAAATCCAGAGGCACAAGTGCCAGCAACACAATTGCCACAGTTAAAAACGGTAACAGCTTTAGGGCGGATTGAACCACAGGGAAAGGTAATTAAACTCTCTGCTGCGGTGTCTGCAGAAGGAAGTCGGATAGAAAAGTTGTTAGTGAAAGAGGGGGATAGGCTAAAAGCAGGACAGGTGATTGCAATTTTGAACAGCCGCGATCGCTTGCAAGCAGAATTAAAACAGGCACAGGAACAAGTAAAAGTAGCCCAGGCAAACTTAAACCGAACCCAAGCAGGTGCTAAACCTGGTGAAATTGCCGCCCAAAAAGCCGCGATCGCTCGTTTAGAAGCAGAACGCCAAGGTGATATTAATACCCAAGCAGCGACAATTGAGCGATTCCAAGCCGAAGTGCGTAATGCCCAAGCAGAAGACGAACGGTATCAGCAGCTATATCAACAGGGGGCAATTTCTGCCTCCCAACGAGATAACAAGCGTTTAAACTTGGAAACCGCTCAAAAAAGCCTGCAAGAAGCACAATCGCAGTTAAATCGGACTCAATCAACTAGCCAGCAAAAGATTAAAGAAGCCACAGCAACACTTGATGAAATCGCCGAAGTGCCCGGAGTGGATATAAAAGCAGCGATCGCAGAAGTCAATCGTGCCATAGCAGCCATGAATCTGGCAAAAGTCAATTTAAAACAGGCCGAAGTGCGATCGCCTCAAAATGGACAGGTATTTGAGATCCATACCCATCCTGGCGAATTAATATTAAATGATGGCATTGCTGATATCGGACAAACCAACCAGATGTATGTCATAGCCGAAGTCTACGAAAGCGATATCGACAAAGTGCATTCAGGACAGCAAGTGCGAGTATTTGGTGATTCCCTCTCCATTGAATTGCAGGGAATCGTAGATCGCAAGGGCTTACAAGTGCGGCGGCAGAATGTCATTAACACAGATCCTGCTAACAATATCGATAACAGAGTAGTCGAAGTCCATATCCGACTAGATGAAGCCTCCAGCCGAAAAGCCGCCACCTTAACCAATATGCAAGTTAAGGCAGTAATTGAACTATGAATAGGGCATGGGGAATTGGGCATGGGGCATTGGGCATGAGTCTTTAATACTCGCTAACGAGTCTTTGATACTCGTGAATGAGTCTTTAATACTCGTGAATGAGTCTTTGATACTCGTAAATGAGTCTTTGATACTCGTGAATGAGTCTTTGATACTCGTGAATGAGTCTTTGATACTCGTGAATGAGTCTTTGATACTCGTGAATGAGTCTTTGATACTCGTGAATGAGTCTTTAATACTCGCTGACAAGTCTTTAATACTCGCCCACGAGTCTTTAATACTCGTGAATGAGTCTTTAATACTCGCTGACAAGTCTTTAATACTCGTGAATGAGTCTTTGATACTCGCCCACGAGTCTTTGAACTCCATTCCCCTGCTCCCCCCGCTCCCCCTGCTCCCCCTGCCTCCCCCACTCCCCACTCCCCACTCCCCCTTTTTATAATGTGATTAAACAACTGCGACGGCGAACCCCTCTTGGATGGCTGCAACTGAATCATGAAAAAAGCCGTCTTTTAGTGGCATTGTCAGGGATTGCCTTTGCGGATCTTCTCATGTTCATGCAACTGGGCTTTCAGACTGCACTGTATGACAGTAACACTAGATTACATCGCAGTTTGCAAGTAGACATTGTTTTAACCAGTCCCCAAGCCCGTAACTTGCCAAGCTTGTCTACATTTTCTCGGCGGCGACTTTACCAAGCAATGGATATACCAGGGGTAAAGTCAGCAGAACCAATGTATTTCAACAACACAATCTGGAAAAATCCCCAAACACACCGTGAGACGGGGGTGTTAGTGATTGGGTTTAATCCAGATAAGCCAGCCTTTGACTTACCAGATGTTAACCAGCAATTGCAGACAATCAAGCTGCCAGGTGCTGTCTTGTTCGATCGTGGTGCTAGAGGAGATTATCAAAAAGCGATCGCTCAAATTGACCAAGGTAAAACTCTAACCACGGAAATAGAACGGCGCACAATTACCATTAGTGGCTTATTTCAAGTCGGCGCTTCCTTTGGTTCTGATGGCAATTTGATTACCAACGATCAAAACTTTTTGCGGCTATTTTCTGGGCGACAGTCTAGCAGTGTCAGTTTAGGTTTGATAAAGGTAAAACCAGGTTATGACCCGAAAAAGGTAGCAGCAACATTGAAAGCCTATCTCCAAGATGATGTCAGAGTCTTAACCCACGCCGAATTTATTGAATTTGAGAACAACTTTTGGAGAACAAATTCTCCAATTGGCTTTATCTTCAGCCTTGGTGTATCGATGGGGTTTGTGGTGGGCGTGATTATTGTCTATCAAGTCCTTTCCACCGATGTTAATGCCCACGTTCGAGAATACGCCACCTTCAAAGCAATGGGATATCGCAATTACTACCTGCTAGGTGTAGTGTTTGAAGAATCGTTGATATTGGCAGCACTGGGCTTCTTCCCCGGATTAGGAGTATCTTTAGCACTTTACCAACTGACTCGCAGTGCCACAAATTTACCCATGTACATGACTGCGATTCGAGCATTGCAGGTATTAGTGCTGACTATCATTATGTGTACAATTTCCGGTGCGATCGCAACCCGCAAGCTCCAAGCCGCAGACCCGGCTGATATGTTTTAGAACTAGGGGAGTGGGGAGTAGGGAATAGGGAATAGGGAAGAATTTTTACAACTCGTAACTTCTAACTCCCCACTTTGTACAGACGCGATTAATCGCGTCTCTCCCAACTCCCCACTCCCGACTCCCTACTCCCCACTCCTAAATATGCTTCCCGTCATCTCCATCCAGAATCTCGACCACCATTTTGGTCAAGGCTCACTCCGTAAGCAAGTTTTATATAACATCAACTTAGAGATTAACGTCGGTGAAATTATTATTCTGACTGGGCCCTCTGGTTCTGGAAAAACTACCTTGCTGACCTTAGTGGGTGGGTTGCGTTCTACCCAATCTGGTAGTTTGCGGGTGTTGGGGCGAGAACTTTGTGGTGCTAGTGCTGAAACACTAGTGCAGGCGCGACGCCGTAACGGTTATATTTTCCAATTACATAACTTGCATGGTAGTTTAACAGCACTCCAAAACGTCAAAATGGCTTTGGAATTGCACAAACATCTTGGCTTAAAAAAGATGCTAGCTAGGTCAGCCCAAATGCTAGAACAGGTAGGATTAGGAAATCATTTGCATTACTATCCTGATAAACTGTCTGGGGGACAAAAACAACGAGTAGCGTAGGCGTAGCCCGCCGCAGGCATCGCTCGTGCCTTAGTTAGTCATCCTCAAATAATCCTAGCCGATGAACCCACCGCCGCCCTTGACAGTCAATCGCGACGAGATGTAGTCAATCTCATGCATAAACTGGCAAAAGAACAAGGCTGTACCATCTTGATGGTTACTCATGACAACCGCATCCTAGATATAGCCGATCGCATTGTTCACATGGAAGATGGCAAACTCAAGCCAAAAGTAAAACTATCAGCTTAGAGTTGATAAGCCTTTATTAATCGAGCTTCTCAACTCGGAATGAGAAAATTTTAGGTAAAATCACTATTATTTTACACCCGACACCCCATATAGCAGTCCTAAATCATTTGTGAAAATTATATATCTCTTTCTTCTTTCTTCCCTTTGCGCCCTTAGCGTACTTTGCGGTTCGTTTTCTTATTTATATTTTTCACGAATCAAATAGGACTGCTATATCAACATTAGTAACATCTGTTACGAGGTATAAACGAGCATTAACGATTAGATAAACTAAAAATCCTAGAAATAATTTATACCATATATCAATAAAATCTATGATAGGGTGAGCAAGATGCCCACCCTAGTTGTGAAAATTAAATGCTCAACAGCTAACTAAATCTAGCTTTTCCCAAATTTTTTAGGTTATTTCTCACACTTTCCCCTTACCCTTGCTTTACCTGGGTTGGGTGATTTACCTACACCAACTTTAACCTAACAGTGTAGTATGAGTGTCCAGTTGAACAAGTGTCCAGTTGATTCCAATAATTTCTTCAAGTATTATTATCTAATGGTTAAAGCCCAACAGGTCTCTTTTGTTGCCTAATAAATGATACCTATGGCAAGTCATAAGAGCATCTTTGCCATTAATCTAGTTAAATTTTTAGCTCATTACCAATGTAATACACCTTGATTATTAAAGTTAATACCAATTCACTCAATTACAATTACAAATCATTCTCCCTTATCTCTTACCCCCTGCCTTTGTCCTCTCCATAAGTCACTGACGGATTTCCCAATATTTATGGTTTTCAACAACATCTACTTCAAACAGGAAACACTAGTAGAAATAAGCTAGTCTATTTGGCAATACAAGCAAGGGATTTTTGTAGCTCTATGATGATTGAGAATAGCGCTAGTAGTTCAAACAAGAAGTTGCTCGGTTTTGATGTCAAGAGTTTGACAGCCAATCGCCATGCAATAAATATGTTAAAGGGAATATTTGCTGTTCTCCCTCTCACCTTGGCATTGCCTGTAGAAGCTTTACAAGTAAAGGTGACTCCAACTAATCCTAAATTAGGGGATACGCTTTCGGTAGAGATTAATCTAGATAATCCCGATAATAGTACAAATCCAACAGTAGCTAGTGGTAAGAATACGTACCCAGCCTTTGAAATTGCCCCCAATCAGTATCGGGCTTTTGTTCCCACAACTCCGCTAGAAAAAGCTGGAACTAGAACACTTCGGGTTACAGGGGATGGTCAAGTACAAAACTTGGCAGTGAATGTGCTTAATCGCAAGTTCCCCGTACAACGCATTACTTTGCCACCTGGCAAAGCCGGAGTGGATGCCACAGAGCATGAACTTAAGCGTGTGGCAGCTTTCAAGGCACTACAAACGCCAGAAAAGTATTGGAATGGAGTATTTTTAAAGCCAAATGCAGGGCGGATGAGTACAAACTATGGTGTACGTCGCTACTATAATGGTACATTTGCAAAAGACTACTATCATCGTGGTCTTGACTACGCTGGTGCTACCGGATCACCGGTAATTGCCCCAGCCTCTGGGCGAGTTGCTTTGGTAGGTAGGGTATCCCAAGGGTTTCGGATACACGGTAACGTAGTTGGCATTGACCACGGTCAAGGAGTAACCAGTATTTTCATGCACCTGAGTCGTATTAACGTTAAAGAAGGTGATGTTGTGAAAGCTGGTCAACTAATTGGCGCAGTAGGTTCAACAGGTGCTTCTACGGGGCCGCATTTGCACTGGGGTCTGTACGTCAACGGACAATCTGTTGATCCAACACCTTGGCGAACTAAGGTCGTTAAGTAGTAGAGGCGGAGTTAATCGCGTCTGTGCATAATTTGTATTTTTTTTGCTGATAATTAGGCAAAATAAATTGGATTGATACCGTCCCTACCAAGCTTTGCTAACATAAATGATGATAAGCATTATGAGCATCGAAAAAATTGTAGAACAAGCTCTCCAGGATGGTTATTTGACACCAGCAATGGAAGCAGAAGTCGGTAGAATCTGTGACAACGCCTCAGAACTCTCAATTGAAGAGTATATGGCGCTGGATCGGCTGATGGGTTCGCTATTGACCGGTGAGGTAGTGGCGGTACCTCGCAAACAATTTATTAACGTTATGGAAGAATTGGTACTGACGGAAGCGATCGCACGAGTTGCAGAAATTGAAGCCACCAGCGAAAGTTCTCTAGATGTCGGCGATATTGCTGCTTACGCTCTCAATCGGCTACCACCTTTATATGCTACTACAGAAGAAGGTGCTAACTTCCAGCGCCAAACGGCTCAGGCACAACTGCAAGACTTAATTTCTCAGCAAGTAAGTGAGGCGATTAACCGTTACCTCGATCGACCCAATTTCTTCCCAGAACGGCAAGCCTTGGGTAAAAACACTGGCAATGAAGTTGTACGCCAAGTTAGTGCTTTACTTCAGACATACGCACCTAACTTTGAAACAAATCAACTAATAGTTTAGTGACTGTAGATTTCCCTACACGAGAGTCACCTACAGTCATAATCATCCGCTTAGGAGAGTTCGACACCATCTAAGCCTAGTAACACTTTCACTG
>NZ_JAIVFR010000158.1 GCF_020829685.1 Nostoc sp. CHAB 5715
ATAATAATCAACAGCCACATCAAACTGCCGTTGCTCTTCGGCTACCATGCCCAGTTGGTGATAGTCACTAGCAGCACTGTACAAATCCCCGGCATCTTCTTTTATCTTCAGCGCCTTGTTGTAGTAATCAACAGCCACATCAAACTGCCGTTGCTCTTTGGCGACATTGCCCAGATGGTGATATTCACTAGCAGCACTGTACAAATCCCCGGCATCTTCATATATCTTCAGCGCCTTGTTGTAGTAATCAACAGCCACATCAAACTGCCGTTGCTCTTCGGCTACCATGCCCAGTTGGTGATATTCTCTAGCAGCACTGTACAAATCCCCGGCATCTTCATATATCTTTAGCGCCTTGTTGTAGTAATCAACAGCCACATCAAACTGCCGTTGCTCTTTGGCGACATTGCCCAGATGGTGATATTCACTAGCAGCACTGTACAAATCCCCGGCATCTTCAAATATCTTCAGCGCCTTGTTGTAGTAATCAACAGCCACATCAAACTGCCGTTGCTCTTCGGCTACTATGCCCAGGTTGTGATAGTCACTAGCAGCACTGTACAAATCTCCGGCATCTTCTTTTATCTTCAGCGCCTTGTTGTAGTAATCAACAGCCACATCAAACTGCCGTTGCTTTTGGGCAATATAGCCTAGATTATGATTAACAGCGGCAATTTTGTCATTCACTGAGGAGTCATTTACAGCTATTAGTTCATCCAGAATTTCTTGATAGACTTTCCTTGCCCCTTCCAAGTCAGCACTTTGAAAGGCTTCATTGGCATCTGCAACCCGTAGATACATCCAGAAATTCAGAGCATCTTTACCCTTTGCTTTGGCATCTGCCAAGTAAATACCAATATGCTTCAGCGTCCGTTGTCGCAGTGACTTAAATTCAGGTTTGCGCCCTAAACGCTGATACACTTCTCCCAAAGCTTGCAGAATCCATTGTGCATAAGCCCATTCTTGTTGCTGTTCGGCAAGGCGCAGATTTTGCAACAAATTTGGTTCTTCCACCCGCAGCACAAAAGTTGCTAGTTCTGCGTTGCTAATGAGTTCCTTACGGTAGTTGTCAGCCAAATAAGCGTAGAAAATCAGCAACTTTTTTTCGAGTTCGTTAATCACCTCCTGGGAAGTAATTGTGTTTAACTGTTGACGCAAATACCAAGGTAGTGCTGGGTGAATTTTATAGATACTCTCACCCAAATATTCCAAAATACCTGCTGCGGCGGCTTCATTGAGAATCTTCAACCAATCTGGTTTTTGCAAGTTCTCCCCAAACACCGCTTGATAAGCTTGTCCAAATCCATCATCAGGACTTTGTGAAAAAATATGCAGCCAATCTGCATTAACCCGATCGCAAAACAACGCCAAAAATGGTAAATGTCGTCGTGTACGTTCCGACAACTTGGCAAAAGAATAATCCAACGATACAGTGAGGGATTTTTCTCTGCCTTCTTCCTCTTGTCCCCTAAAAGTATCTAACCCCTGCCGCAGCGCCTCAATTAACTGCATGGGTGTCTGCGTCTGCATCTTTAAATGCGGTAACACCACCCGCAAAGACAACGGATGTCCCCCCAACAATTTCAACAATTCCAAATACTCTGCTGGTAGGTTCTTTCTCTCCACACCCACCGTTTGCAAAATCTTCGCCGCTAACTCTTGGGCATCCGCTTGAGACAACCCCCGTAAGTTGATTAAACTATACCCACAATCCAACCAAGGTTCTTCGCGGCGACTGGTAATTAATACCCAAGATTTACCACCCCGCAATTCTTTAAGAAATCCCTTCAGCTTGTTTCTCTCTTCCCCACTCAGTAATGGTTCATTCCCCGTAGGGAAACCGTTGACAGGTTCAAAGTTATCCCAAATCAACAAGCAAGGATGAGTTTGCAGATATTTCCGCACCACTGCTTCTTGCTGTTCTGGCATCATTTGGGAAAATCTCTCACCGCCTAACGCCCTACCAATTTGGTTAATTACCTGACTCAATCCCGCACCCTGTTCAAAAGAGGTGAAGAACATACCGCCTGTACGTCCTTGAGTTTCATCTAACCACCTGGCGAAACCTGCGGCTAACTCAGTTTTACCAACACCGCCCATTCCCTGCACTAAAACCAGATGATTTTGCCGAAATGCTCTCTCTAAACGCAAAATCTCATAATCCCGCCCAATAAAACCATAAGCGCTTTCATCAGGTAAACCTACAGCTTTGCTGCTTTCTGGAGTGTTGTCTGCTTGCGCCATCAAATCAGCAAAACTGGGTGCTGTCTTTTGAGGAACAAAAGGCGTATAGGGTTCCTGCTGATACAACACCGGCACTAACCAATCTTGTAAAGGTAAATTTCCTTTGGGACTGGGGCGCATTTTGTCAATAGACATGGACTTTCGCCCTGCTGCAACTGCTGTGGCGATAGACTCTCCCCTGACTAATTCCCCATACAACCGCCCAATAAAGTGTTCTGCACCTTTGGCGTAAACTGAATATGCCATCGCTACCACACCCTTAGCCCCCAGTTTCACCAACTGTCCCGCTACAGAAGAAAAGGCTTCTTCCCCGACTTGTCCAGACTTGCAAGCATTCAGTACAAAAATCGGTACGCGACAATCTGTTAAATATTGGGCAATTTCTCTAGCGCTAACAGCTTGTTCATTCCCCTGTTCATCCTCAAAGACTAAAACTCCCTGTGTTTCGCTGTCAAAATTCCCATGTCCATCAAAATGGACGATATGATAAAAACCCTTATTCGCTTGCAGTTCTGCTTCAAACTCTTTCAAGCTAGGGGGACGCAATACTTTTAGGTTGACTCGCTGACGTATTGGTTGCAACGCCGCCAGCAGGGGACGGGCAATGGTTTTAAACCCAACGTCTTGCTCATCGTCAGGACGGGCAATAACTAGTAAAATATTTAATTGGTCATTGGGCATGGGTGGCAATGGTGCTTTTACGCCCTGAGTGCTGAGACTGCGATACATTCCTGCCAGTGAAGGTGCAAGAAATTGATAGTCGGGGGAATACAGCAATTCCCAAGGTAAATTCAGCACGTTGGCGTTATCGGAAATGATGCCCAGTTCGCATTTATCGAGTCCGTCTCGTGTGGCTTCTTGAAAAAACTCTCTTGCTTTGTCTGTGCTGCGAAATACTAGCTCAAATAGCTGTTGTCCCCAATGCTGTAATTTTTGTTCGATTTTTACAGCGTTATCTGGAAAAATACCGTAAGGAAATTTTAAATAATCTTCTAAATACCAGCGCAGTTCAGCCGCGTTTTCTGCATCGAAAGGTTGTTGGAAGGGGACTGGTGGGGCAAGGCGAGGATTTTCATATCCGCGTTGCCAGGAAAGTTGGATTGTTTCGCTTTGATGTGTGATTCGCAACCAATTTGTTGCCATTGCTGCTGTGATGGTTACTGGGTTATTTGATGTTAGCTTAAGTTGAGGAATTCAGGCAGAGGCGCAGAGAGGGAGATTGAGTTTTTGTAGGTTTTAATTCAGTACAGATACAGCGATAATGTAATCAAATTATCAGCGAATTATTTTATGCTGCCTGTTATTGAGACTATTGTATTACGTCAAATGGCTTCAGGCGATCGCCTCTACTTACAACTATACAAATTCATCGGCGCTCAACCTGGTAAAAAGGTTTACATTCAATCTAATCTGCACGGTGCAGAAATTGTTGGTAATGCCGTTATTCACCAGCTAATTGAGTTTTTATTAACAATAAATGATACAAATTTAACTGGAGAAATTTGGCTGGTTCCCGTTTGCAATCCAATGGGGATAAATGAACGCGCTCATCATTTTTCCCCTGGACGATACTGCGTTTATGAAGCCAAAGACTGGAATCGCATATTTTGGGACTACGAGAAAGAAGCTGATGATTTAGTAGCTTTTACTAAATCTCAATTTCATATTGATACAAAGATCATTCGACAAAATTATCTAACTATAATTAAGCAACAATTTGCGAAAGTTTTAGAAAAAATTAATTCTTCTAGTGGTGTTCCCTACACTGAGCTTTTTGCCTACAAGCTACAAAATCTAAGTTTAGATGCAGACTACTTAATTGATTTACATAGTTCTACAAATCAAGCTTTAGACTACGTTTACTACTTCCGAAATCGAGAAGACAGTGCAAAATACTTCGGGTTTGATTTTGGAATCTTACTTGATAAATACGATGGTGATGCTTTTGATGAAGCTTTTATCAAACCTTGGTTAGCACTGGAAGCTTGTTTTAAAGAGTTGGGTAGAGAAATCAAGTTTAATGTGGAAGCTTGGACGCTGGAATTAGGAACAGGAATGCAAATGAACCCTGATTCCGTCGCCAAAGGTGTGTGGGGTGTGAAAAACTATTTAGCACAAAAAGGTGTAGTGCAAATTCCTGATTTATCAGATGACATAAAAAACCATGAGATGACTTTCGCATCTAACAGCAACAGGAAAAAATATTATGCGATCGCAGGTGGTATGATTCAATCCAGAATTGAATTAGGTACTAAAGTCAAAGCTGGAGAAAAGCTGTATCAAATTCTCAGTTTTAATAAAGAGAGTAAATTACCTACTGTAATTGATGTTTGCGCTCAACATGATGGATTGGTTTATGATGTCGCAACAAATCAAGCTGTGAATGAAGGCGAGTTTGTATTAGGAATTATTAGTTAGGGGATAGCAAATATATCAAGTGATTTTAAACAATTCGCAATACTTCGGCTACGCCCTTCGACTACGCTCAGGACAAGCTCAGTACAAGTTTGCAATTACGTTTTGTGATAGCGTTCACGGAGCGTTTCGTAGAGAAGCGTTAGAGAGGAACGAGCGTCTGAAGCAAGCTGAAGTCTCTCAAGCTTTGACTTTTGATCAGCATTTTGTACAAGCAGGTTTTCAAGCTTTAATGAGATAAGTTGAAAACTGAGTTGGTTTTGTGAGTAGCGATTGCACCCAAACGGGAATTTTCTTCAAGGAAGCAAATTATAAATGCGATCGCCCGTGGTTGATTACAAGTTGAGTGCGATGTCTAACGAAAAGCCGCGTTGCGTCTACGCATTTGGGGTTGTAAAGAGGTGCGATCGCTTTCTGAAAATCAATTTAACTTCAACTACTTTGTTGCTGTTCCAACCAAGTTACTAAATCATCCATCTTAGACATTTTTAAAAGCGATCGACATAAAGCCTCTAATTGTTCAATTTTCAAACCTTGAACTTTTTGATAAATTGATTCATCAATCTCACCAAAACGTTCTTTTAGCAGAGACATACATAAAGAAAAAGCTTCTTGTTGTTTACCCTGTTCTTGTCCCTTCTGCAAAATATCTTGATAAATCACTGATTCTTGCATAATATCCTCACTTAACAATTGACGAATCAAAGTTTTGTCGAATCGCAAACCAGCTAAAATTTCTGTATACCCGGCAATATTTTGTTTTGTCTCCCTATCTGAAATTGTAGCCACTTTTTCAGCAACCTGGGACAATAAACCTTGTGGGGAATCAGTACGACTCAGAGTAGCCAGAGGTAATAAATTTACATTATTTAAGAATACACTCGAATCTTGCTCCCACATCTGTATTACTTGATAGCGGTGTACAGTCGTATCATCCACATATTCTTGGGTAAAAGCAATTTCATCGTTTGTTTCTTGCAAAAAGATGACTACCTGCACAACTGGACATTTATACTGACGCTTTAATCTCACGGAATAATCTAGCATTCGGAAGGGAATTGCAGGGCTAGATTGTGTTAAAGTCTGAAACTCAATATGCAGAATCCTGTTTTTAGTTTGAATAAAAGTCACAGAATCTGCACGAATTGGTTCCAAGCTTAATTCAGTTTTTAGCACCTTTATATTTGCCGATTCCTCAGCAATTAACCATCGAACAAAATCTGCTGGATATTTTTCTGCCAGCAGCTTACAAACATTATCAAAACTCACAATATTAACAGACCTAATATTATGATTATATTACAGCTATTTTCAGGTAAATAGACGACGCGGTACTGGATGTATTTAGGGCAGTTAAAAAATGCCTGCTGAATTTGTACTTTGATAGGCACAGCTATGCTGTGCCTGTATGATGTATGTTTAGTCTCCTAAATAAATACCCATACCACGAGCGGTTTTAACTAAAGTACCATTGGGATCGACGGCACTATATTGAGCGATCGCTTCTGTAATTGGTACACTTAATACTTGGCGATTTTGCCAAGTCACCATGCGATCGTATTTATCTTCTGCAATTAGATTAACGGCTGCAACACCAAAAGCAGTTGCAACTAATCTATCTAATGGTGAAGCAGTTCCACCCCGTTGAATGTGTCCTAAAACTGTGACTCGCGTTTCTACACCAATGTGCTCAATAATTTTATCTGCTAAATATTCGCCAATTCCACCGTATCGAGATTGACCTAATCGATTTGTAATCGTCACATTTTCCCCATCGTGGGTACGAACTGCTTCGGAAACAATAATCAAACAATAGTTTTTGCCTTTCTCTTGGCGTTCTTTGATTTTGTGGCAAATATGCTCAACTGTGTAAGGAATTTCGGGAATTAAAATTACATTTGCTCCCCCCGCAATTCCCGCAGCTATAGCTATGTGTCCGGCATCACGCCCCATTACTTCCAAAATCATGACTCGGCTATGACTTGCAGCAGTAAAATGTAATCTATCTAATGCTTCTGTGGCAATATTTACTGCTGTATCAAAACCGATAGCGTGTTCAGTAACGCCAATATCGTTATCAATTGTTTTGGGAATACCAACTAGGTTAATACCGCCTTGTTGGGCGAGGCGGCGGAGAATTGCCAAGCTACCATCACCGCCAATACCAATCAAAGCATCTAAACCTAGCTGATGATAACCTGCAATGATTTCTTCGGAGCGATCGCTTACACTTCCATCCGCCATTGGAAAAGCAAAAGGGTCGCCTTTATTGGTTGTCCCCAACATTGTGCCACCCGCAGTTAACAGCGAGTCAACTTGATCAACTTCTAGCTTTGTAAATTGTGGGGGACGCGTCATTAATCCGAGAGTCGCTTGACGAATTCCTAAAACCTCCCAGCCGTAAGTATCCACAGCACAATTCACTACAGCCCTAATCACAGCATTTAAGCCAGAACAATCACCTCCACTGGTAAGAATTCCAATGCGTTTGGGTTTTCCCATATTTTTTATTGACATTTTGATCCAAATATATTGAGTAGTCGATGAAACTTAAGCCAAAGTTAGCAGCAGATTAAACCTAAGCAAATGCGCTCTTTGTAAATGCCAAAGTAATTTTATGTTTGTTTTGTATCTAAAAACAAAACAAAGTTATCTTAGCTGTAAAATATAGGTGTAGAGCCAGTAGTAGATTAAACCTTGGCAAAAGCAATCCCTAAAAATGCCAGGGGAATTTTATGCTTGTTTTGTGTCTAAGAAAAAACCAAGTTATCCCAGCTGTAAAATATGAGGGTGGAGCCAAAGGTGACTAGTATTGATAATTACAACTTCTCATTTCCAGAAGAAGTAACAATCCCACAGGCTCCTCCTGAATTCAAATCAGGTTTTATCGGCATTGTTGGTCGTCCTAATGTCGGTAAATCTACTTTAATGAATCAATTGGTAGGACAAAAAATTGCCATTACATCACCAGTAGCGCAAACAACGCGTAACCGTTTGCGCGGCATTTTAACTACACCAGAAGCGCAATTAATTTTTGTAGATACGCCAGGAATTCATAAGCCCCATCATCAATTGGGGGAAGTTTTGGTGCAAAATGCCAAAATTGCCATTGAATCGGTAGATGTAGTGCTATTTGTGGTAGATGGAGGAGTAGCTTGTGGGTCAGGCGATCGCTATATTGCCGAGTTGCTGTGTCGCAGCAAAACACCAGTGATTTTGGGCGTGAACAAAATCGACCAACAACCGACCGATTCTCAGTTTCTAGATGATAGTTACGCTCAGATGGCCCACTCACATGAATGGGAAATCGTAAAATTTTCTGCTAAAACTAGTGCAGGATTACCGCAACTTCAAGAATTATTAATAGAATATTTAGAAATTGGGCCGTTATACTATCCGCCAGATTTGGTAACTGACCAGCCAGAACGCTTTATTATGGGTGAATTAATCAGAGAACAAATTTTATTATTGACTCGTGAAGAAGTACCCCATTCAGTAGCGATCGCTATTGACTTAGTAGAAGAAACTCCCAGCATTACCCGTATACTTGCTACCATCAACGTTGAGCGCGATTCCCAAAAAGGCATACTCATTGGCAAAGGTGGAGCAATGCTCAAAGCAATTGGTAGTGAAGCCCGCCAACAAATCCAAAAGTTAATCTCTGGTAAAGTTTACCTAGAATTGTTTGTGAAAGTCCAGCCAAAATGGCGACAGTCGCGGATCAGTTTAGCAGAGTTAGGCTATCGGGTGGAAGAATAAAACAATTGGGCATGGGGCATGGGGCATGGGGCATTGGGCATGGGGCATGGGGCATGGGGCATGGGGCATTGGGCATGGGGCATGGGGCATTGGTCATTGGTCAAAAAGGTAAAAGACAAATGACAAATGACAAATGACAAATGACAAATGACAAATGACAAATAATAAATAAAAATGTCTTTAGATACTCGCTATCCCTTAAATTTACCAGCCAATGCTCCGCCATTGCGGGTGTTAATTGTTGAAGATGATCCGATGATGCAACTAGGATTAGAGCAATCGTTAATGGCTCATCCTCAGTTGGAGATTGTTGGACAAGCAGAAGATGGTTATTTGGGAGTTCAAGCTGCACTGCAACTGAAACCTGATTTGGTGGTTATGGATATTGGGTTGCCGCGATTGGATGGTATTGCAGCGACACAGCAAATTAAGGCGGCACTGCCAGCAACTCATGTGGTGATGCTGACATCTCATCAAACGGAGACAGAAATTATTGCGGCACTCTCTAGCGGTGCAGATGCATATTGCATCAAAGGTGCAAGTGTGGAACGATTGTTAAGTGCGATCGCAGCCGCAGTTGATGGTGCAGCCTATCTCGATCCCCAAATTGCGCGGCGAGTAATTGATAATCTCAAACCGCCCTCACCCACCACCAACACAGCTAACTTATCTGGGCGCGAGTTAGAAGTGTTGAAACTCATGGTAGACGGGTTGAGTAACCCGGAGATTGCCGAAAAACTTTATCTCAGTCCCAACACCATCAAAACTCACGTCCGAGGGATTATGAATAAATTAGCAGTAGACGATCGCGTGCAAGCAGCAGTTGTGGCACTGCGTTCTGGGTTGGTTTGATTGCTACAATCTGTGAGTGCTGTAGATGAATACCTGATCTGGTAATCTTTATCTGTGATGCTGGTACTTTAATTTCATAATTAACTAAACTCTGGTTTTTTGATGTCAGAAGAAATTCAAACCTTTACTACTGAATATCTTGATAAGTGCGCTCATTTATATATTGAAGTTTTCA
Organism: Nostoc sp. CHAB 5715; assembly: GCF_020829685.1. Lineage (GTDB taxonomy): Bacteria > Cyanobacteriota > Cyanobacteriia > Cyanobacteriales > Nostocaceae > Nostoc. Next base: position 9,446 of record NZ_JAIVFR010000158.1, read on the forward strand.
ATGGTGAACCTTGGAACGAGGAATGGACTTTCGAGACTGCAAAAGCAAGGTTGTTTGAAATTCTGAATACACCAGGTTTTGTTGGATTTGTATTCAAACAGGATGAACTTTTAGGATTCGTGGCAGGTTATTGTAAGCAAGGGCAAAAAAGTAAAAGCTTTTATCTGGAAGAAATCTGTGTACGACCGAATAAGCAGCGTCAAGGAATTGGGACAAGGCTACTTAACCAATTAATGGATACTCTAACCGCGATGGAAGTTACCGGGGTTTATCTGTTGACGAAAAAGGATGGACAAGCAGAGGCTTTTTACACCAAGCATGGCTATCAAAGAAGCCAGCATCTGATTTTTATGGCAAAACGATTTTAGAGTAGATGGAAGTTTTGCACCAACTACGAATTGAACATCAAACAAATGCAGCAAAATACAGAGACAAACC
>NZ_JAIVFR010000159.1 GCF_020829685.1 Nostoc sp. CHAB 5715
TCAGTTACAAGAGACTGTCGAGGCTTTCAAAGTTAGTTAAGTTTGTCATTAGTCATTAGTCATTAGTCATTAGTCATTAGTCATTAGTCATTAGTTAAATGATGAGTCTTAACTAATCCCCAATGCCCAATGCCCAATGCCCAATGCCCAATGCCCAATGCCCATTTTCAAACTGAGTTTCAAATTCTTAATCTTCATAAAGTTATAAATACCATTATTAACTTTTTAATAATACTTGTCTCAGCTTCTACATTCATGTCGTAAAGTGCAATTGTAATTGTGTAATCTAAAGACAGCAAAGCTAATTATTCAATTGAGGTCTGATGACTCCTACAATCATGCGTCAGCTTTGGTCAGTGGTTGAAACTGCCCAAGCCAAGCTCCTCTTACAACTGGATGATGCTAGCTTGGTGCAGTGGTTAGTAAAACAAACCGAAACACAAGTGTTGTTAGATTCTAACGAAACTGATTATCTGTGCCACTACATTCAATCTCGGCTAGCCCTTATACGTGATATTGTCCATGAACGTCAGTGTTCATGATAGCAAAATCACGATAAATTGATTGATAGTCAAGTGTTATTACTATTGACTATTGGCTTTTTGGGGAAAATAACCTTCCACTAAGCAGTCAGAGCCAACTACACGCCAACGAACACGTTCTAAAGACAATGCTTCAGTCATGGTAGTAAAACCTAAATCACCCACAGGTGTGGGAGCAATACTACCACCAATGATTTTCGGGGCAATAAATGCTAAGACTTTTTGCACTGCTCCTTGAGCGATCGCACTAGCAGCTAAAGTTCCACCACATTCCCACAAGACGCTACAAAAACCCCGCTCATACAAGTACGCCATAGCCTTATCTGGTGTAAGTGATGTTAATTCCACCACCTCCACCCCCTGCTTGAGCAACAGTTCTTGGAAGTCGGGATTAGCACCTTTCTTTGTCAACACCAAAGTTGGAGCATCCGCAGTTTGCCACAGATGGGCATTTTCCGGTAAGTTGAGATGGCGACTCATCACCACCCGCAGGGGATTATGTGCCTCCACCTGACGGGTGGTTAAGTAAGGATTATCTTGTCGGACTGTATTACCGCCGACAATTATTGCATCGCAAGCCGCTCGCAGTTGATGTACTTCACTGCGGGCTTCTTTGCTTGTCACCCAGGCGCTATGACCAGAGGTAGTAGCAATTTTGCCGTCTAAAGTCATGGCATATTTTAAAATTCCTAAAGGTCGTTTGTAGAGAATGCGATGCACAAAAGCTTCATTTAGCTGATGACAAGCTGATTCTTCTACTCCTACCAACACCTCGATCCCCGCCGCACGTAAACGGGCAATACCACCTCCAGCTACTAGGGGATTGGGATCAACCATCCCCACCACCACTTTTGCCACCCCTGCTTGGATCAATCCTTCTGAACAAGGGGGAGTACGCCCATAGTGATTGCAAGGTTCTAGGTTGACATAGATTGTTGCACCACGAGCGCGATTCTCCTGGGGAGAGGCTGCGCCAACACCTGCTGCTCTTAAGGCAAACACTTCTGCATGAGGCTCGCCTGCACGAGGATGAAACCCCTCGCCTACAATCTCGCCATCCTTGACAATCACCGCTCCCACTAGCGGATTTGGCGAAGTCCGTCCTAAAGCGCGGCGAGCAAGTTCCAAACACCGCAGCATCATGCGAGAGTCAAAGTCACTTCCGATCTTTTCCTTGGGTGTTGAATTCAATCCAACTGCTGACTCCACTAGATGTATATTTTCCTGAGTATAATTTGCTAAGGATGCATCTGCTTGAGCGACTACTGGGGAATTATCCATAATTTTAGGCAACACTGTAAATATTCTGCACGCGATCGCACAGCCTTTTCACAGGAGAATCGCGCTTTGCTCCTGATAATTAAATAGAGTTAAATCCAGGCGCTATTATTGGCTATCTCAGCTTATGTGATATTTCACTCAACTGTAGCGTTAACTATCCACTTCTAGTCAGGAGATATCAACATTCCTGCCTGTGCCGCTCCCTGCACAGACAAATCTTTCAACCAGATGCACCAGTCCAAGGCCCAATCGGTTTCTCTGGTAGTTCCTGCTGATAGATTTCCTCTTTGTAGAGTTGAAAACCTCTTGCTTGGTAATTGGCAAGTGCATGACTACCATCCAAGCTGCACGTATGAACCCACACTCGCTTTGCTCCCATCGCCCAAGCTTTTTCTACACCAACACTCAGTAAATGTCCACCAATAGACTGCCCGATAAACTGTCGTAGTAGACCGAAGTAGGCAATCTCAACGTTATCGCCTGGTTGTGCTTCTAGCTCAATATAGCCTGCGGGTGTTCCTGAAAGATATGCTACCCAGGTGTGGAGTTCTGGACGGTTTAGGTATTCTAACCAGCTTTCGTAGCTCCAGTTTAAACGGTTTATCCAATACCAGTCGCCACCTACGCTTTGGTATAAAAAGCGATTTAACTCAGGGCATGGAATTTCAGCACGGATGACCGTAAGTTTTGGATTGCTTGAAAAAGTAGGACGAAGCTGACTTGGCTCAAGCATTTCTAAGTACCAGGTGGTCACATCAATTAACATATAGGAATCCGGTTTGATTGCTGAAAAGGTTTTAAATTACAATTCTTCCTATAGCCTTTTTCATTTATTTGAACCAGAATCTCCTGTAGGATAGTACAGCTAGCTGTGCTATCCTACCATTTACAGCCTTGGTACAAGTTCCTTTAAGCGATCGCTTCCATCGCCCAAGACGGGCCAACCATCCCCTAAGTAGTAACTTTTACTTAAGTAAACGATGCTGTAGCCGACGTTTTATCCAAAAGTTATTCCTAAAGAAGTTGACCTTACCTTGTTCACGATCCGCTCCTGAGTCTGCAAGGTTTTGTTTCTTTTTTCTCCAGTGATCGAGGGAGTAAATATTAAAGCTGCTACCTGCGAGCAAAATAAACAGCACAATCCCGTAAGAAAGCATGGAAGTAGCTGCACCCCAGTTTTGTATCGATGTCACCCCTAACTTCAGAATGATCATCAGGGCAAAGGTAACAATTAAAGCGCTTCTGGTTGCTAACCCAAGTGTGATTAACACGCCCACAATTAACTCTACAGGAGGCACTAGGTAAGAGTTTATCCTCACCAGAAATTCTGGGAAATAAGAATTTGCTAGTTGTTTGACAGTATCTTCAGCGAATCCTGGGACGTTAAAAATGCGAGTGAATCCGTGATTAAAGTAATTCACACCGATGAGAATTCGCAGCAACAAATAGGCGATCGCAACATCCTTTGATTTGAGACTAATGTGGGTTCTATTTTCATTCATTGCCTGAACTCCAACTATGGTAAGCCGACTGTAATTGATTGAAATTGCAGAAATTAGGAAGGATTTAGCGGTTTTGAGAGCTAACGTTTTTTCATAGATATAATTAAGCGAACTGAGCGATCGCTGAATAAGTAAGTGTGAAGCCAAGTAAGTAATACTAAAAAACGACTGCGATAGCCAGGAAGATATACTAAATGAACTCCTAGCCACATCAGCCAAGCCAAGCATCCTGTAAAGGCAAATGCACCAATTTTTCCCACACCTGAATAACAGCCAATAATCGCTAATCTTCCCTTGTTGAAATAGCTAAAATGCTCTGGTGATTTACCTCGAAATTGCCGTTGAATATTTCGGGCTACAGCAACACCCTGCTGAAGTGCCTCTGGTGCAACCCCAGTTAATGGTTTACCGTTATGTTCCATATATGCCAGATCCCCAATGGCATAAATATTCGATTGCTCTAGCAATTGTAGAGTGGGATGAACAAGTAACTTTCCCTTAGTTGCTGAAGATACCTCCTCTGATGTTGTGGGATAATTCGCCTCTAACCCCGCAGTCCAAATAACGGTTGCAGTTGGAACTACCTCATCGTTTTGTAAATGTAAAGATTCAAAAGTCACTCTAGTCACTTTTGTTTGCAGAGAAACCTCCACTCCTAGCTGATGTAATCGTTTGTAGGTGTAAGTTCCCAACTTCTTTGGCAAATCGGCCAATAAGCGATCGCCGGATTGCACGAGAATCAACCTCACTTGCTGCCAAAGTGTCGGATAATCTCGACGCAAGTGGCCTCGAAGCATTTCAACGAAAGCACCTGCAACCTCAACACCCGTTGGGCCACCGCCGACGATGGTAAAAGTCAGCAGTTGTTGGCGTCGTGATGAATCAGATTCTTGGATAGCTCGCTCAAAACAAGAGAAAATGTGATTTCGGATTGCTATTGCTTCTTCTAATGTTCTCATCGAGAAAGCATATTCTAAAGCTCCAGGAACTCCCAAAAACTGGGTTTGGCTTCCAGTTGCCAGCACAAGAAAGTCATAGGTGATTGAACAACTGTCTGTTTCAACAGTTTGCCCCAAAAAATCAATTTGCTCAACCTTAGCCATCAAAAACTGAACTTTAGACTTATTTCGCAGAAAAGAGAATCGCCGTAATATCGTGCGGATAGGGTAAGCAATGTACTCAGGTTCTAATTGACCTGTCGCAACCTGATACAACAACGGTACAAAGGTGTGATAGTTGTTGCGATCGATTAACAATACGTCTGCACCAGAATCAGCTAAAGATTGGGCAGCTTGCAACCCACCAAATCCAGCGCCAACAATGACAACGCGGCGACTGTTCATTCTTCCCCTCTTGATTTAGCTAGCCAGCCAAGTTATTAACTCTCAATATATTGATAACAAATTATCGATAGTGCCATCAGCACTTAGTACAGCATTTCATTAATTCGTAGCGAATTAATCAAAGGCAATACCCTGCAATGCCAATGTGTCGGGTGACAATGCCAATGTGTCGGGTGACAATGCCAATGTGTCGGGTGACAATGCCAATGCCTTCCCCTGGATTAAAAACGCTACGCTTTTACGCAAAACTGTACTTAGATCAAATAGGTCTGAATTCCCCACTCAAGGATTGCAGAATTCAGAATTCAGAATTCTGCATTCTTCTTCAACTTACAGCGTCGCTGCAAGTTCCTTTAAGCGATCGCGTCCATCGCGGAAGACGGGCCAACCATCCCCCACCAGCACTGCTTCTACCCGACTCAGTTGAGCCAACCTGCGAACCGAAGCAATAGCCTCCTCTCGATTCAGCAGCTTATCATCTGGTAATATAGTTAAGCTACCTGCTTTGCGTGCCCTGACTAAATCCCCTGTAATCAAAGTCGTCTCCTCCAGTAACAGAGCCAATTCACCGGGAGTTTTCGAGCCTTGGAGTTCAATTACTTTTAACCCAGGTACGAACTCTTCACCATCAGACAGCCAGCGATCGCAAGGTATAGGGAAAGTATCTTTTTCTGCCACGGGGCCAGCTATTTTAGCATAGGTTTGATCGGCAATTTCTTTACTTGCCCTGACATGCTCAGAATTCGTCAGCACAATCCAAACTACACCACCGAGGGATTTCAGATGATTCCAATCATGGTTTGATAGGGCTACTGGGTCAATCAAGATGTTGCCATCTGGGCGAATCCAGGCAATCCCATTGAAATCAATATTTCTTGCCGGATTGAAATTAGACCAGCTATAGAGATCGGGACGGTGCAAAGATTTCATGATGATTCTGGATCAGTATTTCAGTAATTGACTATTAATATCAATAATTAAGTATATAGATAATAAGGGCATTGGGCATTGGGTTATTTTCCTCATCTCCCTAATCCTTCCTCTGAATCTGGAATTTGAGTATACTACGATAAATTAATCGATATTATGGATTTCATCTGGGTTAGAAAAATTCCTGCGTAACCGCAATAGAGATCAACGGAGGTATAGGGGTGAGTAAGATTGGGTGGCAGAAAATCTCAGCGAAGGCAGAACAGTTTACAGAGTCGGTGATTCGGGAAATGACGCGAGTTGCACTGCAACACGGTGCGGTGAATTTAGCGCAGGGGTTCCCTGATTTTTCGTGTCCCTTGGAGTTGAAACAGGCAGCTTGTGAGGCAATAAAGGCAGATGTCAACCAGTATGCCATTACTTGGGGCGATCGCTTATTTCGTCATGCGATCGCGAATAAAGTCCACTGGTATCTCGGCTTAGATATCAATCCCGAAACCCAAATCACCGTCACTTGCGGTTCCACAGAAGCAATGGCATCTGTGATGTTAGCGACAGTTGATCCCGGTGACGAAGTAATTGTATTTGAGCCATATTACGAAAACTACGGCCCCGATGCGATTTTAGCTGGTGCTATACCCAGGTACGTGACACTGCATCCCCCCCATTGGACATTTGATGAAGCACAATTGCGTCAAGCTTTCAATGCCAATACCAAAGCTATTATTATCAACACACCCCACAACCCCACAGGTAAAGTCTTCACCTGTGAAGAACTCACCCTAATTGCTGAACTTTGTCAAAAATGGGATGTGTTAGCGTTCACTGACGAAATTTACGAACATATTCTCTATGATGGCACTCAACATATTGCCCTAGCGACCCTTCCCGGCATGGAAGAACGCACCGTTACTATTAACGGTTTATCCAAAACTTACAGCGTCACTGGATGGCGAGTCGGCTACATTCTGGCAAACCCCGAATTGACAGGAGCCATTCGCAAAGTCCATGATTTTCTCACCGTTGGCGCTCCTGCACCATTGCAACGAGCCGGAGTTGCTGCCATGCAACTGCCACCATCCTATTATGAAGAACTAGCCAAACTTTATCACCAGAAACGAGACAGCATTTTACAGATTCTAGATCAAGTTGGCATTCCCTATTTCGTTCCCAAAGGAGCCTATTACGTTCTTGCAGATATTTCCAAATTCGGCTACAAAACTGATGTTGAATTCACTTACCATCTAATTAAAGATATTGGTGTGGCCGTAGTTCCCGGTTCCAGCTTTTTTAGCCAACCAGAAAAAGGGCATTCATTGATCAGATTTTGCTTCAGCAAAAGACCCGAGACATTACAAACAGCGAGCGATCGCTTACTCAAATTGCAATCAACTCTACAACCTACATCCTAACACTAATTTCTTCTCTCTGCGCCCTCTGCGGTTCGTTATGATGAGCGGTTCTGAGTTCATGGGACGCACTTGTATGCTGTGTGCAAAAATGTGCGATCGCACTGCAATGGCTTGTGAGATGATGAGCGATGACGCGAAAATGATGGAATCTGCTGCTTGCCGTAAGTGTGCAGAGTCTTGCAAAAGTATGCACATGATGCCCGCATAATTCCACGACAATCTAGCAGAAGTTTCTCTGCAACCTAATATTCAAGCGCTCAGATTCTTTGCATCTGGGCGCTTGAAGTAAAGACTTAACTAATCAAAGAATTAGCATTGCTCACACTTTTATGGAACTACGCTTGCACCACAAAATCTGAGGCTGTCAAAGCCGACGCACCAGCGAGTGTGGCAAATTGACCACCACTGCTAAAACCAGACAATATGCCATTTTGGTTGTAGAATAAGCGCCCATTCACAGCGTCGTAGACAATCCGTACACTGCTGATGCCCTCTAAAATTGTCAATTGATGCAGGTCTAAACCAATACTTTAAAAAGCGTTAGTATTACTTAAATTACTTCCTGGATTAGAAGCGATCGCACTCAAAGTAGTCTTATCCAGTACAATCTTGTCACCTTGGGATCTATTGAAGTCACTAATGGTATCTAAACCAATAGCAGAGCCGTTAAAAGCAGCACACAGCAAGATATATCCTACCAGAATGTCTGCAAGCGCATCTCGCAGGCGCGGGCTATTCTGCGAGAGGAGTTGAGGGGATATTTTATAGGGGAGGATGGGACTGATAGGGATTTATCGGTTACGCCAACCTTAGATGCAACAGAGTCTGCAATTAGGGAAAAGTCCCAGAGGAATGCGGCAGTTGAACCGATTGTGGGCGAGACGGTAACGTTATCCGTTGCGGTGGAGGAAGTGGAGATTGTTGTTGGTGAAGAACCGAAGGAGGTAACACTATCAGTGCAGCACTCTGAGTCGGCTCCTATTGCAGCGATCTCTGATGAGAAGTTAGAGGTAAAGAGATATGGTTCTCACTGCGTTGAGGCGGCGCTGTGTGAAAGTTGGTCTGCACCGATTTTGGCTTTGGCACAGTTTGATGAAGAAACTCGAAGTTGGAGTAATTTCTATTTGGCGGTGCAGAGGATGCAACAACAGCCTCTTGTAGGGAAAGGATGGGGAGAATTTGTGCGATCGTCCCGCTCTCCTCCTTAGTATCGTCTTATTGGAACTTTATAAATTTATAAGCCCAAATATAACCAGACTTGGCTCTGTGAAGGGCAAATACATCGATATACGTATTGAACCAACGAACAAAGCGAAATTCTACTGCGGTATGAAATGCTTCTAAGGCTTCTGCAAAGGTTTGTAAAGGTTTGGTAGCCCATTGTCGCCTGAATCCACCCGTCAATTGATGCCAAAAAATGAAGTGTAGGCACAAAAGACCAAAATTTAGTCTAGTTGATTGGATCGCAAAAACTAGGAGCTAACTCTAAAAATTCAGAAATAGATAAAAGGAAACGTCTATAAAATGAGGCTGAACAATTTTGTTATACGCTCCCATGCCAGTATATATTCTCAGCTAACTATAAACCTCATGTTGGCTTGCAAGGAACTCTAAAAATATTGGCTTGGCTTGGCAATCAATATTTCCAACCTCGTTTTTGTGAACTTCATTAACTAACAGGAGAATCATTTATGTCCGATACTACTGGTGGACAGCAGTTTTATTCCGCTTTACAAGCAAAAGCTATGGCGGCGCTTAAAGATACCCTTAAATCCCCACTTTATCCAATTCAGTTTCCCTCTCAAGGTGACTTTTTCTGGTATTACCAAAACCCAAGCCAGGTCTTCAACCAGAGCACCTTTGATTACATCAGCGCGAACATATCACCGGGTGATGTGCCAGGGACTGCTAAGCTTTCTGGCTCAGGAGGCTTCCCAAATGCTTACACCCAAGTAATCTCCAGTATTGCGTTTACGCTAAGCAAAAATGACCAAGCAGCATTAAACAAAGCTCAAAGCGATGCTGCGACCCAAGGTGCAACAATCGTCACAGATTTTCAAACCTCTTATGGTCAAATTACAGACGCTCAATTGCAAGATGCAGCAACGAAATACGGGCAGTATATTGTTGGCAATAAGGTTGACTACATTATCAACGTGGTTTTGGGAGGGCAGTGGAGCGGTAATCAGGCAGCAAATAAGCCTCCATTGCCTTACCAGCAAATGGTAAATGCGCGAAATCTGCAAGATCTACTCCCCTACTCACCTCCAGGTGCCGATCAGGTTATCTCGGATGTCTCGATTTACCTGAATCTCATGAAACCGGTCATCGGGCTTCAGACTCAGATACAGCAGGGGTCTTGGATTATTGCCCAGTTGCAAGGTAACACTAAAACTCCTTCTGACTCTAATGGCGGGATCAAGACCGTCAATGCAAATACTGGGGCAGTGTCGCCTAACTTACAAGTAGGCTACAGCATTTCCAAAGCCCAGACAGCTATCCAGAACGACCTAGACAGCAACAACACTATCAGCTTTGGTATGACAACCTCGCAGGCATCTGGAGGGAGTGTCAGTGTCAGCATCGAAGGGCAAGCTGGTTTCTCTGTCGGCTCTTGGCTTACATTTACGACAACAGCTGGTGGCAGTTACGATATGTCCAAGGCACAAGGAACAAGTACAGATGCCTCAATCACGCTAACGTGGAAAGGCTACTCTGTAGTGCCGATAACTCCAACAGCTTGGCAACAAGCTACCAATGTTGGCTGGTACTACACAGATCCAATTGCACAGGCAGTCAACAATGGTACTCAAGACGTTACCGGTTTCAAATTCCTAAACAAACCAGCCTACGATCTAC
>NZ_JAIVFR010000015.1 GCF_020829685.1 Nostoc sp. CHAB 5715
CGATCGCACTAGTACAGCCAAAGGTTTGAAAGCGAGCATCTAGAATCTTATCAGATTCTACTTCCACTTTCAGGTGCAATCTCAGAGCATCACCGCAAGCAATGCTACCGATTTCTCCCGTTGCAACCTTAACTCCAGCTTCGCTCGTTTCTTTAATTTCTCCCTGATTTTTGGGATCGTAAAACAGTTCTAATACTTTATCGGTGTAGTCCCACATAAATTTTGTCCTTTGTCATTTGTCCTTTGTCACTTGTCGTTTGTCCTTTGTCACTTGTCCTTTGTCACTTGTCCTTTGTCACTTGTCACTTTTCCAAAACTAATGACCAATGACTAATGACCAATGACCAATGACCAATGACTAATGACTAATGACCAATGACTGTCCTTGCAGCCAACCTGCATCATCATTTTTGAAGGGTGAGAGGGCGCGTAAACGTTCTACAATACTGGGCATTACCTCTATCACTTGATCGATTTCGGCTTCTGTTGTGTAGCGGCAAAGACTGAAGCGAATGGAACCGTGCAAAGTTGTGTAGGGTAAGCCCATTGCCCGAAGGACGTGGGAAGGTTCCAGTGAACCGGAGGTGCAAGCTGAACCGGATGAGGCGCAGATACCGTATTTATTCAAGGATAGTAAGATAGCTTCACCTTCAATATACTTGAAGCCGATGTTTGTGGTGTTGGGCAATCTCTGCGTAACGTCACCGTTGACTACACAATCGGGAATTGTAGTAAGTAAGGTTTGTTCGAGGCGATCGCGCAGCCTTCTTTCTCTTGTGGTGGCATCTTCTAAGTGTAACAGTTCTAGTTGGGCAGCTTTGCCCAAGGCAATAATTCCTGGAACATTCTCTGTTCCCGCCCGACGTCCGCGTTCTTGGTGTCCCCCAATCATGAAGGGACGGAACCGAACGCCTCGCCGGATATATAAAGCACCAATTCCTTTCGGTCCATGCAGCTTGTGACCAGACAGCGTTAACATATCCACGGTGCTAGTCTTCATATTCAAGGGGATTTTCCCCACTGCTTGCACCGCATCTACATGGAAGATAGCACCATATTCTTTTACGCGCAACCCAATCTGCTCAATTGGAAAAACCGTACCGGTTTCGTTATTAGCATACATAATTGTCACCAGGGCGGTGTTACCCGTCAAGGAAGCTTCTAGTTCATCTAGATCCAGTTGCCCTTGATGATTTACTGATAGATAGGTAACACTGTAACCTTGGGTTTCTAATTGTTTGCAGACATTCAGTACTGCTGGGTGTTCAACTTGGGTGGTGATGATGTGTCGCTTTTCTGGTTGCGCTAACAGTGCGGCTCGAATCGCCGCGTTATCTCCCTCAGTTCCACAACTTGTGTAGACAATTTCTGACTCATCGGCTCCCAGGATGGCTGCAAGTTGTTCTCTTGCTGTTCTCACTGCTTTACCGACTTGCCCACCAAAGGTATGCATACTGGAGGGATTGCCGTAATAATCTGTCAGGTAAGGTAGCATTACCTCTATAACTTCTGGGTCTACCTTAGTGGTGGCATTATTATCGAGATAGATGCAGTTATTTTGCATTGTTGTCTTCAATTACGAATTACGAATTATTTGGGGTTGACGCTTTTGCAACTGCTCAGAGTATTTCTGGGTATAGCAGTTAAACCAACGTTCCCAGTAATCTTGTTTATTTGTTAATTTAGCGACTACGCGGTTGTAATTGGTAAACCAGCCTTCCCAGTAATCGCTAGGCTGCTTAACGCAACCGTCGCAGGTGGGACAACCAGCTTTACACTGAGGCATGGTATGAATGCTACCAACGCAGTTTGTACAAAGTTCAGGGTCAATCCAGTGTTGTCCGTCAACCACTTTAACTGCATTTGTGGGACATACAGATAGACAGAGATTGCAGGAAATACACTGGCTAGTAATTTTGTAAGCCATGATTATTGTCCTTTTGGGAGTGGGGAGTGGGGAATGGGGAGTGGTGAGTGGTGAGTGGTGAGTGGGGAGCGGTAAATATTGAAATTCCCTACTCCCTACTCCCTATTCCCTAATTCCCTAATTCCTTAACGTATTGCTCGTAGAACTCCAAAGCAACCTTTTCAATCACGTCGTAAGCTTCAACAGTCTGTATTCCAGCTTTTTGCAATTTTTCTTGAGGACAGTTACCAATCTTGGAGACTAAAACTGCTTTGCAGTCTGCGATCGCTTTCATAATATGCTCAAAAGAAGCTTCTTCGCCGTATCCACCTTGGCAGTATTGGTCAATTTTGCGATGACCGATAAAGCGAACTTCGTTTCCATCCACTTCGTAAATTTGGAATTCTTTGGCATGACCGAAGTGTTGGTTAACCAATCCGCCGCCTTTGGTTGCTACTGCAAGGAGGACTTTAGGACTGTTTTGTAAAGACGCGACATGTCGCGTCTCTGCAAGCGCCTTATCTTTGGCTACTTTAAGTTCTTCTTTAAACTTCTCAATACCGTCGTGAACTTCTTGACGTTTCTCCATGTCATATTCTGGAGTCATTTCCAAGAATTTCTCTTTGGAAAATTCCTGGCTGCGGTCTTCTCCCAATAATCCGACTGCATCGGCACGACACTGGCGACAGTGACGCATCATTTTCATGTTACCAGAGCAGTTGTCTTGAACTTCTTTGAGTTCTTTGGGTGTGGGGCCGCGTTGACCGGTTAAACCGAAGTGTGTGCCATGTTCTGGTGCCGAAATCAATGGCATGATGTTGTGCAAGAATGCACCTTTTTCACGAATGACTCGATTCACTTCGACTAAGTGCTGGTCATTAATTCCGGGAATCATTACGGAGTTGACTTTGCACAAGATGTCAGCATCTTTCAGGGCTTGCAATCCTTCCATCTGTCTTTCGTGGAGAATTCTCGCGCCTTCAAGACCTCTATAACGCTTGCGTCTGTAGTGAACCCAAGGATAAATCTTAGCACCGATCTCTGGATCTACCATGTTAATGGTGATCGTAACGTGATCTATATTTAATTGTTTAATGCGATCGACGTAGTCTGGCAGCATTAAACCATTGGTTGATAAGCACAGCTTGATGTCTGGTGCTTGCTCTGCAATCAACTCAAATGTGCGGAAAGTCTTTTCTGGGTTCGCCAATGGGTCGCCAGGGCCGGCAATTCCCACAACTGTCATTTGAGGAATCTTGCCGCCAATGACCAAAGCTTTGTGTGCTGCTTGTTCTGGTGTTAGCAATTCGCTAACTACTCCAGGACGGCTTTCGTTAGCGCAGTCATATTTGCGGTTGCAATAGTTGCATTGAATGTTGCAAGCTGGAGCAACTGCAACGTGCATCCGGGCGTAGTGGTGATGAGCGTCTTCGCTGTAGCAGGGATGTTTAGCAATGCGTTCTTGGAGCTTTTCGTCCATTTCCACGGTGGTACTGCTGTCGCAGCCGCAACCACCTGATTTTGCTTGGGTTGGCGATTCCGTAGCGTTGGAGTTGAGGAGTCGTGTAGACGGTGATGTCATTGAATTTCGCAAAAAATCGGTGGACTTGGCTGCCACTGTGGGAGATGCTGTTGCTACTCTCTATGCCCAGGAATTGAAGTCGCGTCTTTCACACTGTCTGCAAACCCTTGGGTTCGGGCGACTTGTTTTCAAGTAAGGCAGGCAATAGATATCTGATGTTCGGCTGGTGTGTGTCAACGTTCGGTTCTTGGGTAGAATTTGTGCTTACAGCCGCGACTTCTCTTCACTTCAGGCATGGTGCTATGTCATCCCTCCACTCACTTTTCGCTTTGTTTTGTTTCAGAGCGTTAGGTGATTGGCGATATAAGATTTATAGCAGCCGTCTCCTAGCCAAACAGTGCGTCTCTCTAGGATAGAATTTATTGGATTTATTACGTTTGTACTCAAATAATAAAAACCCTAATTATTCAAGCATTACAAGAATTAAAAAAGTTTTTTTCGGGTTGGGGTTCTAGTATTTTTTGGTTGGGGTTCTAGTGTTTATAGATAGGGGTTCAGGATTTATTTGTACTCAGCTATAACCCAATCCCAGCAAAGAATTTAATCTACTTGCAATTGGGTTTTGGTTATTTAAATGTGTACTCAGATTGCCCTCAAATTCCGTCAAAAGCAATAAATGCCAAGGCTTTGAAGGTGAAAAACTAGAGTAGTCTACATCGTTCTACTCCAGAAACGTGCGAAATTCAATTCTGTATCTAACATATCATTTTTTTGAGGGTAAAAATGCAATTCATATTTATTTAATTTTTTGCTTTGACCCTTCGACTCCGCTCAGTGTTAACAATGATGTTCAATTGGGGTTCTAAGTCTTATCTGATAAGCGATATGAGGTACTGGAAATAGATGTGTTGCTGCACATAATTTTCAAAAAACTTAACTTTCAACTCCTTTTTTATTCCCACAATGAGGAGATGAGTAAGAAACTCTCGAATTTTGTGTTTGAGAGAAACAACAAACTATAATCTAACATGATTGAGCGATCGCAATGAATTTTCTGAATTGCTCACTACAAACCTTAGCAAAAAACCTAACCCCCTAACCCCCTTACCGATGCTCTAAGGGACTTCCAAATAAAAAAATAATCAATCGTTTTGGTAAGCAGGGGGAGCAGGGGGAGAAGAAATCGGATAGTCGTATTGGATACAGGAATTGAGTAATTTAATTTTTGGAAGTCCCTTATACCAAGACCTTCACTCAACAATCACTTTAAAATCTGTAGCGCTTATCCCATATAGCTTAGAGCTTTTCAAGCGTGCCATTCGGTTTAGTCCTAATGGAGTTGCTTTTTTTAACCAAAATATCACTAATATTAAGAGACTATAAAATGCTAAGTAACACGGTTGAAAAATATCTGAAATTATTCAAGGATTCTTCTAATTATAGAGAAACTGACAGAATTGCTGATGAAATGAAAAAGGAATTTGAGACATCGCCTCCTTCAGTTAGCGAAGTGATTCAGGAGTTGGAAAAATATGCTTCAAATCCAGATTATCCTGGGGCTTGGTTTATCATGATGGCAGCATGGAGTAACCTATCAAAGGATTACACACCTATACTTTGTCAAATCCTCAATGATGAGAGTAATAATGGTCTTCATGAATCAGTTGTTGAACTTTTGGATGTATTGCGCGATGAAAGAGCAATTCCTGCATTATCCAAGGCATTGACATACCGATGGTCTTATGATGAATGGCTCAATGTGCCAAGAAAGTCTCTCCTAGCATTAGCAGAAATCCGAACTCCTGAAGCGAAGATGATTATAGAGTCGGCAGCTCAATCCCCTGAAGAGCTAATTAGTGAAGATGCAAATCTGATATTAGACAATTGGTAAATTGATTAATCCACCAAGCATAAAATGCAAACAATACCTCCATACAAACAGCCATGAAACCAAAAATAACTATCCAAGAACTATTTGCCCCACAGCCTTTTGATCCCCCCAACCCCTCTTGAAAAGCAAAGCTGTTTCATTCCCTCAAAGGCTCAAAAAAGATTTGTGTTCTGAACGAAAAGACTTGTGTTCTGAACGAAAGCACTTGTGTTCTGAACGAAAGCACTTGTGTTCTGAACGAAAGCACTTGTGTTCTGAACGAAAGTACTTGTGTTCTGAACGAAAGCACTTGTGTTCTGAACGAAAGCACTTGTGTTCTGAACGAAAGCACTTGTGTTCTGAACGAAAGCACTTGTGTTCTGAATGAAAGGACTTGTGTTCTGAACGAAAGGACTTATGTGTACACCGTAGCCGAGAACGAGAGAGAAATAGAAGTCTGACTTTTCACGGGATCTGGAAAACCTCTCTCTAAATCTCTCTCCTGCAAGGAGAGAGACTTTGAATGTTCCCCCTTCCCGATGCGGGAAGGGGGTTAGAGGGTTAGGTTTTCGTGGGTTTTTCCAGATGACGTGAAAAGTGAGAAATAGAAGTGAGGTTTTATCGATATCGTGAAAAATCAGAGTGTCATTTAGCTACAATCAAACCAAGCGTGAAAAAATCTTAGTTATGATAGCCATCCCCCAAGAGCCGCCAAAAATGACCGTTGAGGAATATCTCGAATGGGAACCTCAGCAAGATGTTCGCTACGAATATGCCAATGGCGAAGTATTTGCCATGACAGGCGGTACAATTCCCCATAATGACATTGCACTTAACTTGTACACTGCCTTACGCCCTCATTTGCATTCCAGAGGTTGTCGAGTGAATGTGTTAGACGTGAAAATGCAACTCACTCCCCAGAGTCGCTACTATTATCCTGATGTTATTGTCAGTTGCGACCCTCAAGACCTCAATGCCCGCAAATTTATTCAACGTCCCAAGCTGATTGTCGAAGTTCTTTCCCCAGGTACAAGCGCGAAAGATCGGGGTGAAAAATTCACTTATTATCTAACAATCCCCAGTTTGCAAGAATATATCTTGATTGACTCGGAAAAAATCTCCGTCGAGCGTTACTGTCGGGGTGAGGGTAGGATGTGGCTTTACTATCCCTACACGGCTGGAGATATCATCACTTTATCGAGCATTGAATTTGAGTGTCCGATTGAACTGCTATATGAAGGTGTTGTATTTACCACTGAAGAATAAAAAGAATGTTCTCTATTATCTTTTAAAGAGCGATCGCTCCTCAAGCAACTGCATAGCCAGTATAGGGTCTTAACTCCGGTGGACGAAAGCCAAGGACGATGTGTTCTTTAGGAATTCCAGCCCGTTCTAAATCGGCGGCAATGCCTTCTTCGGTGCCATCGCGTTGAATCCAGATTTTGCCATCAATTAGGTCAATATGAACCAGACAGCCATGAATACGGCGATCGCCATCCCAACCTAGATCCATCCACAAATAGCGATCGCGGCTTCGATCAAAAACCACTTCTGATTGAATATCGGCATAGGAATAACTCAAGGAAGCATATTCACCAAGAATAGTTTCAATCACTTGGCGATAGTGGTCTAATTGGGTATAATCCATTGTTTAATGACCTCCTGTTTTGGATCAAAGGTAATCAGCTTTAAACGATGATTTCTCAGTAAAAGTTTGCCGATGGGTTCTTCAAACAAATCCAGGACTTACGCAAAAATCGCCCAAAAGCTTAATTTATCGAACCGCCAAGACGCCAAGAACGCTAAGAATTCGTAGAGCGTGCGTAAGTCCTAAAATCATCAAAAACTCTGTTAGGCACTGCAAGATATAACATTCGCTCTGGCTCCAACTCAATTAATATATCCTGATATAAAATATACTGACCTAACGCTTTTTCTAAATCATCAACATCTGATCTGCCGGAAAAACTTTTAATCTCAACTGCAATTTTTGATTCTGCCTTTTGCGCCGCTAACAGTTGTCTAGCACCTAAATCAACATACAAATCTTTTTTACCAAATAAATTTAAGAGTCAGTGGATCATGAGTAATTGTCCATTTGTCTTTAATTAAAGCATTTTTGACATTATTGTGATAGATGTCTCTAGCTGGCATACAGGTGTAGTGTTAGACTGATATTTCTATTTTAGGAAATCTCTGACTGCGCCTAGCATCTTCGTTAAATGCCATGCGTAGGCGTAGACATGGCTACACTAGATTCATAACGAAAAATAAGCTGTCTGAGTTGTGTGAGTCAAACAGGGTAGCAGGAGGAATGCGATGAAAGCAGTGGTTATTCGTCGGTATGGCGGCGCTGAAGTGTTGCAGTATGAAGATGTGGAGCAGCCGAAAATTGAGCCAACGCAGTTACTTGTGAAAGTTCGTGCTAGTAGCGTTAATCCCATTGATTGGAAAATCCGCAAAGGGATGTTGAGTTTCATTACCGGCAGCAAATTTCCGAAGATTTTGGGGTTTGATGTGGCGGGAGATGTGGTAGAGGTTGGCTCTGGTGTCACGCGCTTTAAACCAGGAGATGCTATTTATGGCAGTACTAGCTTCCCTGGAGGAGGTTACGCGGAGTTTGCAGCCATCCCAGAAAACTTGGCGGTGCTTAAACCAACGAATCTAAACTATGAAGAAGCTGCTGCTGTGCCTTTAGCAGCACTCACGGCTCTGCAAGCGCTGCGAGATCAAGGAAATATTCAAACAGGACAAAATGTTTTAATTAATGGTGCTGCGGGCGGTGTAGGGACTTTTGCAGTGCAAATTGCTAAGGCTTTAGGCGCACAGGTAACGGGAGTTAGCAGTACTAAAAATTTAGATTTGGTGAAATCTTTGCGAGCAGACCGCGTGATTGATTATACGCAGCAAGATTTTACCGAAGATACAGCACAGTATGACATTATCTTTGATGCAGTGGGTAAGCGATCGCTCTCCCAAACCAAAAAAGTCCTCAAACCCAACGGAATTTACATCACCACGTTACCCAGCCCCGAAGTCTTGTTAGAGAGCGTCTTAACAGCGTTCCTTCCCGGTCAAAAAGCGAAATTTCTCTTTGAGAAACCTAACGCTAAAGACTTGCTTTTTCTCAAAGAATTGATTGAAGCGGGTAACATTCGTGTGGTGATTGATCGCACATATCCCTTACAAGAACTTGCGGCGGCTCATGCTTATAGCGAAACAGGGCGTGCAGTGGGGAAAATTGCGTTGGCGCAGCCCGTCGTAGACATCGCGGTTTCTAGTTGATTGGAGGACAATAAGCCAAAAGCAGCACAGGTGACTCATTTTTGATTTTGGAGCATAAAATTGTTCTCGCGTTTAAACTCGCTTGCTCTGGGACTTTTTTAAATTTTGGATTTTAAATTATTCAATCCCTTCGGGTTCAGCAGTCGCTCATGGGGGAAACCCCCAAGACCGCGCTGCTTCACCAAAATCCAAAATTTAAGATATAAAATTTGTTGAGTAGTGCTACTTAACTTCTATAAACGATATTGAGTTATCTAAGTCAGCTCCAACAGATTTATAATCACCAGCACTAAACTCACGGCATCGACCACCAGTTTCATTTTGGCAGACACGTACCACTTTACCCGGTGGTACACTTAATGAGCTAATAGTGTCATTCCCAACAATATTTAAGTCACCTTTGTTAGCTTGGTACACTCCTGGACTTGTAGGAAAAGATTGGGAAACTCCAGCCAAATTAGGATCTCTGTAGACCTTAACCTGTGCTGGCGGCGTGTAGGAAAGCTTGTAGATGGCGTCGCCCTTGTCATCCGAAATTAATAAATTACCTTGCTGATCGACTGCCACATCCACCGGTCGCCCCCAGACTTCTTGCGTTGTTGGAACTAGCCAACCGCTGACTAAATCTATCTCCTCCCCTGGAGTCTTTGTCGTACTGTTCCAGGGAAAGTAAGCTATTCTATAGCCCGTTTTCTTTTGCCGATTCCATGAACCATGTAGCCCCGTCACTGCCCCACTTGAGTACAGGCTGGGAAACCTGGTATTTTGTAAGAATGTTAGTCCCAAGGGAGCAGAATGGGCTTGAATACCCTTGTTAATCCTGTCCATTGCATTGCAATTAACACTTCCATCACGATTGAACTCATAGTCGCGGTCAAATGGCATATTGTTGAGGCCAGTTGACGTGTCAGGATTGGGGTTGCAGAATGGCCAACCGTAGTTACCGCCATCTCGGACTTTCGTGAACTCCTCTGGCGGGTGGTTGTCTACGTAAGAGGGGATAACCTTACCGTAATTGCCAGTACTATCGTTGAAGGGATAGGCGATCTGATCTCGATTATTAACAACTACCCAAAGGTCATTTGTGCCAGGTAAGAATGCTAATCCTTCGGCATTACGTAAACCTTGGGCAAAAAGCCGCTGATTGGTTCCATTAGCGTTGTATTGGTAAATCGCACCACGTTTTGGGGTACTCACAGTATCTTCCTTGCAGGCATTGCACGTAGAGGCAATCGACACGTACAGTTTGTGGTTGGAATCAAGGGCGATATTTTTTAGCTCGTGACCATAAGAGCCTTTGAGTTCTGAGGTGCTGCTGTCTGGTAAACCAGTCACAACGATTTGGCGATTTTTTGCGATTATATCTCCAGATTTGTAGATGAAGCGGTTAATTTGATGAGTCTCAGAGATATAAACGTATGTGGTGTTGTCAATCTTATGAAACACAATGTCGTGTGGTCTGCGTAGACCCGTCACGAAGTCAGAAATAATTGGGTCTTTGCTGCCATTTGGCCGGACAATTAATACTTTACCCGTACTCGGCTGTGATACTAGAAGATCCCCATTGGGAGCAACTGCCATAAAGCGAGCTTTTTTAATGCGAGCATAAACAGAGACAGAGAAATTGGGCGGCACTTTCAAGTAACGGTTAGTATTAAAGGGATCATCGGTCATTGTACTAGGCACTTTCAGCTTAGTTTGAACAGACGCAGCTGGCGGGATGCCCAACGCTGTCGTGGTAAGAATCTCTAAGGACATCAGACTCAGTAGCGATGTGGATAGTATGCCTCTAAGCATCTGTGTTGGTTTTAAAGCAAATGCAAACATTTTGAACTTCACTCTAGCGGTGTACTAATTTATATTGCAGGGAACTCTTAGCTAGCTGATTCTACCCAGAGTTTGAACAAAGCTAACTCAGAGGTACTAGTTTTTTAAAATACTTAAAATATCTTTATGTACATTTATTTTTTTTTACTCATCAAAAAATAAGTGAACCGAGAGCTACAAACAAAGGCAGAGCGATCGCTCTTTCCAACCAAAAAGAGAATGACCCAGATGAGCAAGTGCGGGAATTTGCTCACAAGAAGTTAAAGCAGTGGAAAGGGTAAATGTAAGCTGAGTATATGCCCAAGAAAATTAGAGAACTTAAAAGCTTGTTGTTGCAAGCAGGGTTTACTTATAAACCTGCAAAGGGTAGCCACAGTAAATGGATGCATCCGCAATTGCCTAAAGCTATCATTATTGCTGGCAAAGATGGTAGCGATGCCAAACCTTATTTAGAAAAGCAAGTTAATGAAGCACTAGAAGAACTAAATAAAATTAAAGAAGACGAGGAGACAGAAGAATGAAATATACAATCGTGATTCAATGGTCAGAAGAAAACCAATGTTATGTGGTTTTGTTGCCTGAGTTTACTTATATAATGCAGCCTTGCACTCATGGAGAGACTTACGAAGAAGCTCTGAAAAATGCTCAAGAAGTTTTAGAAATGCTGATTGAATCATCTTTGGCTGACGGTGAAACTCTACCAGAGCCTAAGACACTAGGAAAATCCTTGGAAGTCGCATAAATAAACAAAGACAGTAGTGGTAAATCAGGGGAGTGAAAATGTAAACAGAGGCTATGCCCAAGAAAATCAGAGAACTCAAAAGCTTATTGCTGCAAGCAGGATTTATCTACCGTCCTGGTAAAGGTAGCCACACTAATTGGTATCATCCTCTTTTACCTGGGAGAGTTACTATATCAGGTAAAGATGGAAGTGATGCTAAACCTTACCAAGAAAAAGATGTTAATAATGCACTTCAAAGATTAGAAGAAATTAAAAATGCTCAAGAGGAAGAAAAAGAATGAATTATCACTACACAATAATTATTCAGTGGTCTGATGAAGATGAGTGTTTTGTTGTCAGTCTTCCTGAATGGGGAGAGTTTTGTCACACTCACGGAGAGACTTATGAAGAAGCTCTGAAAAATGCTCAAGAAGTTTTAGAAATGCTGATTGAATCATCTTTGGCTGACGGTGAAACTCTACCAGAGCCAAAAACATTAGGAAAGTCTTTAAAAGTGGCGTTGTAAATCAGTAAAATTAAATAAAAAGAGGTAATCTCATGACTACATCTATAAATACAGCCAAAGTCTACGATGAAATTATAGAGTTTATTGCTGCTGGCACCACTCCCCAAAGCGTTATCGATTTCAAACTCTCGGATGCAGCCAACGACCGTTTAGAGGATCTCGTTTACCGCGCAAAAACTGAGGGTCTTACAGGAAGTGACCAGCGAGAGTTAGATTATTTCCTCACGCTAGAGCATATTATGAGGTTAGCAAAAGCAAAAGCTCGTCAGTACATCAGCACGGAGTAAGTATTCAAAATGTCTCGTCCATATATTAATGTAGAACTGCGGCGTTTAGTTGCTGATCGCGCTGGCTATCTATGCGAGTATTGTTTATATCCAGAAGTAAATGGCTTACAGCGCTTTTCAAGTAATTGAACTACACCACTCCCTACTCCCCACTCCCCACTCCCCGTCTCATCTGTGGTCTAAATACCTGAAAAATGCTGTAAGCTGTCAAGTTGACCATATCATCAGTGTCAAACACGGCGGTGCTACAACACCAGATAATCTCTGTTATGCCTGTATCTTCTGTAACCTCCAAAAAGGGACGGATTTGGGGTCAATTAATTGGCAAACTGGCGAACTTGTGCGGTTTTTTAACCCACGCAGAGACTTTTGGGGTGAGCATTTTCGACTAGATGAGGCTGTAATTGTGCATCAAACAGACATCGGTGAAGTTACCGCACGTATCCTAGATTTTAACGGCGATGAAAGGCTTGTAGAGCGACAAGCTTTGATCGCATCTGGTCAGCATCCCTCAGCATCGGCGCTAAAACAGATAAATAAATAGGTTATGATGTGCGTAGGCGTAGCCCGTCGTAGACATCGCTTGAAGAATTGTTTGGGATAATCAATTAGCTAGTTGTATTGCGGTGCGTTACGCAACGCTTTCACACCCTACTAAACTAAAAATTATCAGAAAATGTGCGATCGCTCTTACTAATGGGAATTATATACTTAGCAACTATTGCTACTTCACCATTAGAACTCCCAAGGTAAATATACAATGTCCTATCAAAATATTGCAGCCGCCCTTTCGCCACAAGATATCCAAGAAATCAAAGCTGCGTTACAAAAAATCCAACAAAAGATGCCCTTTTTAGTCACTCTCAGCACTGAAGAACGGCGCAAGTTGGTAAAAATGGGCGATAAAAGCCTAGCGTTTGTAAACAATAGCGTCACTGCTGCTCAGTCTAACCGCGAAATTCTTCCAGCCACTTTTGAGGTTGAAGAACTTGTTCGAGATTATCAATTAGCCACTGCGCTCACCGAAGTTTTGATTTCAATGCAGCAACTCGCCGAACAGGTAGATGATACTCTAATGGCAGTCGGTAGTGAAGCTATGACTAGCAGTTTAACAGTTTATGACTACGTAAAGACTGCATCGAAAAAGACTCCAGGCTTAAAAACTGTCGCTGAACAGTTAGGCGAACGTTTTAAGGCTATCAAAGGTAGACCGACTAAAGCTGCATCTGGTTCTTGAGTCTTTGATACTCATTAATGAGCCTTTGAACTCCATTAATGAGCCTTTGAACTCCATTAATGAGTCTTTGAACTCCATTAATGAGTCTTTGATACTCATTAATGAGTCTTTGATACTCATTAATGAGTCTTTGATACTCATTAATGAGCCTTTGAACTCCATTAATAAGCCTTTGGACTTCATTAATAAGCCTTTGATACTTATTAATGAGTCTTGGAACTCCATTAATGAACCTTTGGACTCCATTAATGAGCCTAAAAATTATCAAGCCAAGTTTGAATTCTGTGGTTGGGTTTTGCTGATAAACCATAGCAAATTTCTTCCTTAATCGCAGCAACTAATTTGTCCTGCTTGAAGATTAATTGAGGTTCTGATGCAATAGCATCAATTACCTCTGGCAGTTTTTGTTGTGCTTCGTCAAGTTTCCAGTTCATTGGTTTTATGAATTAGACGACTAATTATAACTCTTCTGCATAGTCATCGAGGCGATCGCACTAATGAAAATATAATTTACCTCTAGTAATGTCATTGCAAGCAAAACGAAGTGAAGCGAACGCGAGTGCGTCTCTAAGAGTTGCAATCGCAAAATCTTCCAACTACGAGCGAGTCCATGCGATTGCTACCCTGTGGGAAGGCTTTGCCTACGTCATTCCTCCTCTCTACAAGACGCTACGCGTAGCTTGCTTCTGGGTTCGCGTAGCGTTCCGCAGGAAAGGAGTACGCAATGACAATTATCCTCTCATTGCAAAATAAAAACTGGGATGCACCCTAAGGGTGTTGCCAATTTCAGGCATTTATAGATTACTGTCTTCACTTTTTTCTAGTAATCTATCAACTTTTGTCCAGGGATACCAACAAATTAGTAATACCCTCTTGAACAGTAGTTAATCTTTCAACAATATCTTCTAGTCGTGCAAATCCTGACCGAAACTCTTGTATACCCTCGCGTAATTCTTGACGTTCTGGCCTTTCTTCTACCATAGAATCAAGTATTGCTTGAGCAGTTCTCGCATTGCTTTCGATTAGTTGCTTGAGTTCTTCGTTAGTCATGATTCGGGTGAAGGTGGCTTTTATTCTCTTTAATTGTAATATTTTACAATAAACTAGTTAATGGCAAGGATGAAAATCATACGCCATTACTTAGTAGCAAGTCATATAGGAATCGTATTTGATTTTTGAAATTATTTACGTAGGCGGGGAGTGGGGAGTAGGGAGTAGGGAATAAGGAATTAGGCTTTTCGAGTTGTACCGAGCTTTTTCAGAAATCAAATATTAGTCCTATATCATGTCCGGGTAATTAGTTATGATTTCCACAGTCATTCCACCCCACCCCTTAATCCCCTCCCCGCTCTTCGGGAGGGGAGACGAAGCGTAGCTTTGGCGGGGTGGGGTTCTTGGGGTTTAGTAAGTAATCAAGCGGACATGATATCATTTTGATTTTAGTTTAGGTTACTTTAGTTATTATCTGACTATATTCAGTCACAGCATCATATTGGTCAGCCATTCGCGCATATTTTACTAATAAATCTAAATCTAAATCAGGCAATAAAGTACTTCTAGTAACTTTTATATGGCTATCACCTTGCAAACAATAAATTGATAACAAACCATCTTCCCAAAACCAAACTTCAGGTACTCGCAACCGCTGATAAATTTCTAGCTTATTAATTCCGCCACTGGTGACAGTTATTTCCAAAATTAAATCGGGAATAGGTTTTTTTGTCCCTAAATTATAAGACTCATCGGGTTCTCGTCGCGTTTTGTCTGACTTTTTACCTATGGTTGCACTTCCTCGTCCATAAAACCGGATCTTTTTCGTCCGCATGTAGACTTCCAGCAACATCGCCAGAGTTTTTTTACTGTCCTCGTGATCGTCAGAAAGTGGGGACATAATTTCGAGAATATTATCTAAATAAGTTAGTCGTGCGCTTGTCCCTGCAAGGGTGACATCAAGCTGTTCTAATTGTTCCCAACTGACATTGTACAGAAGAACATAGGAAGTCTCAGCAGTCGTAGGGTTTTCCAGGACAGGGGAAGACATAAGTTAAACCTAACTAGTGGCTTGTTTCTATCATAGAACTGAGATGCCATAGATCCAGATAATCAAGATTAATGTGCGATCGCGGCCATTATTCTGGCGATCGCCTTTGCTGTTCTACTTGCTGGACTTGTGCAACATCTAAATCCAACGCCTGCGCTATCTGTTCTACAGTTAAACCCAGTGCTAAAAGTTTAGGTACAGCTTCTAATTTTGCTTCTAAACGTCCTTCTTGGTAAACCCGCGTTTGCTTTAAATCGCTTAAGCCAAACATTGCTTCTATCTCCTTGGGACTCATTTTGGGAAATTTATAAACTAAGATTGTTTCTATCAATTCTAATAATTGTTTTTGTGGAAGTTGCAAATTTACTGTTTTCACTCTGGATGTTGTAGCACAGTTTTTAACTCTAGCAATTTTATCACTGCGGTAACTTTGATAAGGTCATTCGCGCACCAGTTGCTTTTCCCAGGAGGAGACGCTCTTGTTAGCTTGCTTAAGAGGAGGAGTATAAGTTGGGGAACCCGCTTAAAACACTGAGTTTGCTATACAGACAAAACCCAACTCTGTGAGTTTCAAATTCTTGAAGAGATTTTTTCACGCTGTAAGGCTTAATATTATTTGTGTCACAATTGAGGAAAACAATATATATCCTACAACTCGGCAAGCACTTATAGCAATCCGATTTTATTTCTGAACTTCTTTGCGTGGGGAGGGAATAGGGAGTAGGGAGTGGGGAGTTGGGAATCAGGCTTTTCGAGTTATACCGAGTCTTTTCAAAAATCAAATAGGAGTACTATATGTGCATGATTATTTGCCAGTACTTATCCAATTTCTACCGAGAAATTCAGCTATTCCGTTTTAGTGACACAACTGGTAATGTATTTATTTTGGCAGGTGATGAACTGCAAATCCTTGTATTTCGTGATGGAACTTGGAGATTTGTAAATGAAACCTAATTTTGCCCAAATGTCCACAAAAGAATTGAGGGCGTATGTACTTGCTAATCGGGAAGATATAGAAGCGTTGGAAATCCTATTTAGTCGCCGCACTCCCGACTCAGAAGCAATTATATATCCGTCGATGTTTAGTGAAGATGGTAAACCTATAGAAGAGAATAATCGGATAATTGCAGAAGCGATCGCTCAAAGAATCCAGCAAGAGAAGAATAATCAGAGTTAATAGTGCTGACAAGGGTTTTGCCATCTGGGCTATATTTGGTTTTGTTGATTTCTAGCCAGTTGCAGAGCGGGAACTGAACTCTGTTGAGTTTTCGCTTGTACAAAAGCTTCTCGACCTGTAATCAATCTAGAGCGACGATTACGAGTGATATAATTCCACGCCCACTGAAATACTACTAGTAATTTAGTGTCAAACTCGATTAAGAAGTAGATGTGAACTAATAGCCAAAATGCCCAAGCAAGGAAACCTGTAAGTTTGAGGAAGCCTAAATCTACAACAGCTAAATTTTGCCCAATCATCGCCAAACTACCCACATGATTGTAATGAAATGATGGCAAAGTATCACCTTGAAGCCGTCGTTGAATTAGTTTACCTACATACTCTCCTTCTTGTTTAGCTACGGGTGCAACACCAGGTAAGGGTTTACCATCTTGATGGGAGAAGTTGGCTAAATCTCCAATTACGAAAATGTTGTCATAACCCTTGATTGACAAGTCAGGTTCTACAATTACACGTCCAGAGAGATCGCAGTTTACACCTGTACTTTCTGCTAGGATTTTTCCCATTCCCGAACCTTGGACACCTGCTGCCCACAATATAGTTTTTGAGGCAATTTCTGTCAATTCATCGCCTTGCTTGAAAGTAACGATATCATCTTCAATATTTGTCACCCTGGTGTGAGTGTGGAGTTCCACACCCAACTTTTGCAAAGATACTGCTGCTGATGCCGATAACTCTGGCGCAATGTGTGGGAGGATGCGATCGCCCCCTTGTAATAGTAATATTTTCGTTTCTGAAGTGTTGATGTTGCGGAAATCTTCTTTGAGAGTTTTGTATGCCAACTCGGCGATCGCACCTGCTAATTCTACACCAGTCGGGCCACCCCCCACAATCACAAAAGTCAAGAAAGCACGGCGTTTTTCGGGATTAGTTTCTTTTTCTGCTGCTTCAAATGCGCCAAATATCCGGCGACGCATTTCTATCGCATCTTCCACAGTTTTCAAGCCAGGAGCAACTTCTTTCCAGTTATCTTTACCAAAATAGGAATGGTTAGCACCTGTGGCGACAATTAATGTATCATAAGGTACTACTTCATCACCCAAAATAACTTGTTGCGCTTTTGGATCAATATCATTTACTTCTCCCAACAACACCTTTGTATTCTTGCTTTTGCTAAATACAGATCGCAATGGTGCGGAAATATCAGAAGGTGATAGTGTACCTGTGGCAACTTGATATAAAAGCGGCTGAAATAGGTGAAAGTTACGTTTATCAATGAGAGTAACATTCACATTCGCTGTATTCAGAGCCTTTGCTGCATACAATCCACCAAAACCACCACCAACGATAACAACCTGATGTGGTGCATTATTCTCAAGTGAGACTGCCATAATAAATATTTCCTTGTGTTAAGAAGTTGTAACTATTCTTAACAAAGATGTAACAGCATTATGATGGAGGTTGCTGTTTATTTAGAACAATTAAAAAAATAATAAAAGTAGTCAAAGTTAGTAATGAGTCATTATTACAGCATTTTTCAGGTATTTAGACCACAGATGAGACGGGGAGTAGGGAGTAGGGAGTGGGGAGTGGGGAGTAGAGAGTGGTGTAGTTCAATTACTTGAAAAGCGCTATAAGAGGGAAAAATTTAGTAATTATCAATTTTTTAAGAATTCGCCATCCCAATGCAAAATTGAAATGCTTT